>NZ_RZST01000220.1:0-9979 GCF_003997575.1 Mesorhizobium sp. M1A.F.Ca.IN.022.07.1.1 | reverse complement strand
TCGCCCAGGCGCGGCCGCGCCGACCGCGTCCGCTTTCCTGCTTCTTCGAGACGACCCAGAGTTTTCCCGGATCGCCCGCGCGCGCGTGCTCCAGCGCCAGCGCGTTGGTCGAGCCGACGCTGTCATGGGCCTCGAGCCGGAACCCCTCCGACGCCGCGGTTGGAGCCAGCCGAAATGCCATCCCGTCAGAAGAAGGTCTTGGCGGCGGCTTCGGCATAGCTGCCGATCGGCCCGCCGATCAGCACATAGAACAGCACGAAGGCGCCGCTGACGCCGAGCACGAGGCGCAATTCGCTGGCCATCGGCACGAAGCCGCCGACAGGCTCGTCGAACCACATGATCTTGATGATGCGCAGGTAATAGTAGGCGCCCACCACCGAAGCCAGCACGCCGATGATCGCCAGGGCATAGAGATGCGCGTTGATGGCGGCGAGGAACACGTACCATTTCCCCCAGAAGCCGGCGAGCGGCGGAATGCCGGCCAGCGAGAACATCAGGATGGTGAGGATGGTGGCCATGATGGGATTGGTCGAGGCGAGGCCCGCCAGATCGCCGATCTGCTCGACATTGCCCTCCTTGCGCCGCATGGCGAGGATGAAGGCGAAGGTGCCGAGCGTCATCACCAGATAGATCAGCATGTAGATCGCCACGCCGCGCACGCCGGCCTGGCTGTTCGCGGCAAGGCCGACCAGCGCGTATCCCATATGGCCGATCGAGGAATAGGCCATCAGCCGTTTGATGTTGGTCTGGCCGATCGCGGCGAAGGCGCCAAGCGCCATCGAGGCGATCGAGATGAACACGACGATCTGCTGCCAGTCGGCGGCGATCGGCTTGAAGGCCCCCATGGTGACGCGCACGATCAGCGCCATCGCCGCCATCTTCGGCGCGGCGGCCAGGAAGGCGGTGATCGGCGTCGGCGCGCCCTCATAGACGTCCGGCGTCCACATGTGGAACGGCACCGCCGAGATCTTGAAAGCGAGGCCGGCGAGCACGAAGACCAGGCCGAAGACAAGGCCGAGCTGACGTTCGCCGCTGCCCAGCGCCGTCGCGATCTCGTGGAAGCCGGTGTTGCCGGTATAACCGTAGACCAGCGAGATGCCGTAGAGCAGCATGCCCGACGACAGCGCGCCGAGAACGAAATATTTGAGGCCGGCCTCGGTCGAGCGGACATTGTCACGGTTGATCGCCGCCAGCACGTAGATCGCCAGCGACTGCAGCTCGAGCCCGAGATAAAGGCCGATCATGCCGTTGGCCGAGATCATCAGCATCATGCCGAGCGTGCACAGCACGATCAGAACCGGATATTCGAACTTGTCGAAATGCTCCTGCCTGGCAAACCGCATCGACATGACGAGCGTGACGGCCGAGCCGATCAGCGCCAGCATCTTCATGAAGCGGCCGAACGAGTCCTGGACGAAAGCGCTGCCATAGGCAGACCCTTCGCCGCCGGAGAAAGCGAGCCAGAGGCCGGCGATCACCAGCACCGCGACCGCGAGCCCGGTCACCGTCATGGTGTTGTTGGAGCGCGAATAGGCGCCCACCATCAGAAGCGCCAGCGCGCCGACGGCGAGGATCAGTTCCGGCGTCGACAGCGAAAGGCTGGAGAGAAGGTCCGGCGTCATGGTGTTTCCCCGGTCAGTTCGCCGCCGCGGTTTGCGCGGAATTGATGGAAGCGGTGACGTTGGTGACGAGCGCCTTGACCGACTGCGTGGTGGCATCGAAGACAGGCGCCGGATAGACGCCGAAGAAGATCACCAGCACCACCAGCGGGTAGATGATCGCCTTCTCGCGCGTCGACAGATCGAGCAGGTTCTTCAGGCTCTCCTTGGTCAGTGCGCCGAAGATCACGCGGCGGTAGAGCCAGAGCGCATAGGCTGCCGACAGGATCACGCCGGTAGCGGCGAAGAACGCCACCCAGGTGTTGACCCGAAATACGCCGAGCATGGTCAGGAACTCGCCGACGAAGCCGCTGGTGCCCGGCAGGCCGACATTGGCCATGGTGAAGATCATGAACGCGGTCGCGTATTTCGGCATGTTGTTGACCAGCCCGCCATAGGCGTCGATTTCGCGCGTATGCATGCGGTCATAGATGACGCCGACGCACAGGAATAGCGCGCCGGAGACGAGCCCATGGCTGAGCATCTGGAACATCGCGCCCTGCACGCCCTCCTGATTCATCGCGAAGATGCCCATGGTGACGAAGCCCATATGGGCGACCGACGAATAGGCGATGAGCTTCTTCATGTCCTCCTGCATCAGCGCCACCAGCGAGGTGTAGATGATGGCGACGACCGAGAGCGTGAAGATCAGCGGCGCGAACATCTCCGACGCCAGCGGGAACATCGGCAGCGAGAAGCGCAGGAAGCCGTATCCGCCCATCTTCAACAGGATGCCGGCCAGGATGACCGAACCCGCCGTCGGCGCCTCGACATGCGCGTCGGGCAGCCAGGTGTGCACCGGCCACATCGGCATCTTCACCGCGAAGGAGGCGAAGAAGGCGAGCCACAGCCAGGTCTGCATGTTGGCCGGGAAGTTATGCGTCAGCAGCGTGGTGATGTCGGTCGTGCCGGACTGGAAGAACATCGCCATGATGGCGAGCAGCATCAGCACCGAGCCGGCAAGCGTATAAAGGAAGAACTTGAACGAGGCATAGACGCGCCGCTTGCCGCCCCAGACACCGATGATGATGAACATCGGGATCAGGCCGCCCTCGAAGAAGACGTAGAAGAGAACAATGTCGAGCGCGCAGAACACGCCGATCATCAGCGTCTCGAGGATCAGGAAGGCGATCATGTAGGCCTTGACGCGCTTCTCGATCGCATCCCACGAGGCCAGTATGCAGAGCGGCATCAGGAAGGTGGTCAGGATGACGAACAGCATCGAGATGCCGTCGACGCCCATATGGTAGGAGATGCCCGAATCCAGCCAGGCGTGCTTCTCGACGAACTGGAAGCCGGCCTGCGAATTATCGAAGCCCTTCCAGATGAACAGCGACACCACGAAGGTGAACGCCGTCGTGATGAAGGCGATCGAGCGGATGTTGCGGCGCGCGTTTTCGCTGTCGTCGCTGATCGGCAGAATGAGCAGAACACCAACCAGCGGCAGGAAGGTGACCAGCGAGAGGATTGGCCAGTCGGTCATCAGAGCATCATCCAGGTGACGAGAGCGGCCACGCCGATCAGCATGGCGAAGGCATAGTGGTAGAGGTAGCCGGTCTGCAATTTGACGACGCGGTTGGTGACGTCGACGACGCGCGCCGAGATGCCGTCGGGGCCGAGCCCATCGATGATGGCGCCGTCACCCGTCTTCCATAGGAACCGGCCGAGGCGCTTCGCCGGCCGCACGAAAAGGAAGTCGTAGAGCTCGTCGAAATACCATTTGTTGAGCAGGAAGCCGTAGAGCAGGCGATGGTTGGCGGCGACGCTCCGGGGCAGTTCCGGCGAGCGGATGTAGAACTTCCACGCGACCGCAAAGCCGATGACCATGGCGATGAACGGAGCCAGTTCCACCCACAACGGCAATTCGTGGATCTCGTGCAGGATGTGGTTGTCCGGCAGCGTGAACAGCGAGGCCTTCCAGAACTCGGCATAGCCCTCGCCGATGAAGGCGCCGTGGAAGATGATGCCGGCAAACAGCGCGCCGGCAGCCAGCACGTAGAGCGGCACCAGCATCACCGGCGGCGATTCATGCACGTGGTGCATGACCTCGTGGCTGGCGCGCGGCTCGCCGTGGAAGGTCATGAAGATCAGCCGCCAGGAATAGAAGCTTGTGAATGCGGCGGCGATCACGAGCAGCACGAAGGCAAAGCCCGCGACCGCGTTGTGGCTGGCAAAGGACGCTTCGATGATGGCGTCCTTGGAGAAGAAGCCGGCGGTGCCGATCACCGTCGCCGGGATCCCGACGCCGGTCAGCGCCAGGGTGCCGATCACCATCATCCAGTAGGTCTTGGGGATGAGCGTCCTCAACCCGCCCATCAGGCGCATGTCCTGCTCGTCGGAGACGGCGTGGATGACCGAGCCCGAGCCGAGGAAGAGCAGCGCCTTGAAGAAGGCATGCGTGAATAGATGGAAGATCGCCGCGCCATAGGCGCCGACGCCGAGCGCCACGAACATATAGCCGAGCTGCGAGCAGGTCGAATAGGCGATGACGCGCTTGATATCGTTCTGGACAAGGCCGACGGTGGCCGCGAAGAAGGCGGTGAAGGCGCCGATGAAGGTGACGACGGTCAGCGCCGAATGCGACAGCTCGAACAGCGGCGAGAGCCTCGCCAGCATGAACACGCCGGCCGTCACCATGGTCGCGGCATGGATCAGCGCCGAGACGGGCGTCGGGCCTTCCATGGCATCGGGCAGCCAGGTGTGCAGCGGCACCTGCGCCGACTTGCCCATGGCGCCCATGAACAGCAGCAGGCACACCACCGTTAGCGCCGTGTGCTTGTCGAGCGCATGGCCGAGGAAGGTGAGCACCGCGGCGCCCTCCGGCGCGCCTTCGGCCGGAAGGAAGGAGGCTGCGTTGGCAAAGACTGTGCCGAGATTAACCGAGCCGAACAGCACGAAGACGCCGAAGATGCCGAGCGCGAAGCCGAAGTCGCCGACGCGGTTGACGACGAAGGCCTTGATCGCCGCGGCGTTGGCGGAGGGCTTCTTGTACCAGAAGCCGATCAGCAGATAGGAGGCGAGGCCGACGCCTTCCCAGCCGAAGAACATCTGCACCAGATTGTCAGCCGTCACCAGCATCAGCATCGCGAAGGTGAACAGCGACAGATAGGCGAAGAAGCGCGGCCGGTTCGGATCGTGGTGCATGTAGCCGATCGAATAGATATGGACCAGCGCCGACACGGTGTTGACGACGACCAGCATCACCACCGTCAGTGTGTCGATCCTGAGCGCCCAGGCGACGTCGAGCCCGCCCGCCTGGATCCAGCGCAGCACCGGCACGGTGAACACTTCGCCATGGCCGAAGCCGACGGTGAAGAAGGCGATCCACGACAGCACCGCCGCGATCACCAGGAAGCCGGAAGTGATGTATTCGGATGCCTTGGCGCCGAGCGAATTGCCGAACAGGCCGACAATCAGGAAGCCGAGCAGCGGAAGGAAGACGATGGCCTGGTACATGGTTGTTCCCGTCAACCCTTCATCTGGTTCACGTCTTCGACCGCTATCGAGCCGCGGTTGCGGAAGAAGACGACAAGAATGGCAAGTCCGATCGCGGCCTCCGCCGCGGCGACCGTCAGCACGAACAGGGCGAATACCTGCCCTACGAGGTCATGCAGCGCCGCCGAGAAGGCGACGAAGTTGATGTTGACCGCGAGCAGGATCAGCTCGATCGACATCAGGATGACGATGATGTTGCGGCGGTTCAAAAAAATGCCGAACACGCCGAGCGTGAACAGGATCGCCGATACGGTCAGATAATGCGCGATGCCGACGACCATCTCAGATACCCTCGCCCGACTTGACCTTGCGGATTTCCATGCCCGTTGCCGGCGTGCGGCCGACCTGGGCGGCGATCGACTGCCGCTTGACGCCTTCCTTGTGGCGCAGCGTCAGCACGATGGCACCGATCATGGCGACCAGAAGCACGAGGCCGGCGATCTGGAAATAATAGAGATAGTCCGTGTAGAGGATGTCGCCGAGCGCCGCCGTGTTGGAGCGCGCGGCGAGGTCCGGCGTTGCCTTGGCCACCGTCGAGGCAAGCTGCGGCGCGAAGCTGTAGCCGCCGAGCACGACGATCAGCTCCGCCGCCAGGATCAGCCCGACCAGCGCGCCGATCGGCGCATATTGCAGCGCGCCCTGCTTCATCTCCGCGAAGTCGACGTCGAGCATCATGACGACGAACAGGAACAGCACCATCACCGCGCCGACATAGACGACGAGCAGGATCATCGCCAGGAACTCGGCGCCGGTCAGCATGAACAGGCCAGCGGCATTGAAGAAGGTGAGGATTAGGAACAGCACGGAATGCACAGGGTTGCGCGACGAAATGACCATGAAAGCCGACGCCACGGCGATAAAGGCGAAGAGGTAGAAAAAGACCGCCTCTAGTCCACTCAGCATGGGGTTCCCTCGGGTTCCTGTCCGAACACTGGCTCAGCGCCCCTGCTCGATGTCGCCGCCGCCTCCGGCTGGCAAAGTTGCGTGTTCCTATCGCATGTTCCGATCGGGTTGAAAGACCCGATCGAAAGAAACATGCGACACTCTTTTCATTCCGGAGGATGATCTGGTCCGAAAGTCTGCAACTTTTCGGGGACCATCCTTTGGACGAGGCCCTCGCCCCGTCCATGCGTCAAATGTCAGCGATAGGGCGCGTCCAACGCGATGTTGCGCGCCAGCTCACGCTCCCAGCGATCGCCGTTCGCGAGCAGCTTTTCCTTGTTGTAGTAAAGCTCCTCGCGCGTCTCGGTCGCGAATTCGAAATTCGGCCCCTCGACGATGGCGTCGACCGGGCAGGCTTCCTGGCAGAAGCCGCAATAGATGCACTTCACCATGTCGATATCGTAGCGCACGGTGCGCCGCGTACCGTCGTTGCGGCGCGGGCCGGCTTCGATGGTGATCGCCTGTGCCGGACAGATCGCCTCGCAAAGCTTGCAGGCGATGCAGCGCTCCTCCCCATTGGGGTAGCGGCGCAGCGCGTGCTCGCCGCGGAAGCGCGGGCTGGTCGGTCCCTTCTCGTGCGGATAGTTGATCGTCTCCTTCGGCGCAACGAACTGGCGCATCGACAGGAAGAAGGCGCTGACGAAATCCTTCAGCAACAGGGCCTTTGCGGCTTGGGCAAGAGCGGACATCACGCAAACCCCGTGATCTTGAGGAAGGCCGCGGTGGCGACGACCATGAACAGCGAGATCGGCAGGAAGACCTTCCAGCCTAGCCGCATCAGCTGATCATAGCGGTAGCGCGGCACAAACGCCTTCACCATCGAGAACATGAAGAACACCAGGCAGACCTTGAGCACGAACCAGATCAGGCCCGGCACCCAGGTGAAGGGCGCGAAATCGAACGGTGGCAGCCAGCCGCCGAGGAACAGGATGGTGGCCAGCGCGCACATCAGGACGACGGCGACGTACTCGCCCAGGAAGAAGAGCAGGAACGGCGTCGACGAATATTCGACCATGTGTCCGGCGACGAGTTCCGATTCCGCTTCCACCAGATCGAAGGGCGGACGGTTCGTCTCGGCCAGCGCCGAGATGAAGAACACGATGAACATCGGGAACAGCGACAGCCAGTGCCAGTCGAGGAAGGTGTTGGGCAGGCCGAGCTTGGTGCCGAGGCCATCCTGCTGCGAGAGCACGATGTCGGAGAGGTTGAGCGAGCCGACGCAAAGCAGCACGGTGACGATGACGAAGCCGATCGACACCTCGTAGGACACCATCTGCGCGGCTGAGCGCAGCGCGCCCAGGAACGGATATTTCGAGTTCGACGCCCAGCCGCCCATGATCACGCCGTAGACCTCGAGCGAGGAGATGGCGAAAACATAAAGGATGCCGACATTGATGTTAGCAATAGCCCAGCCTTGATTGACCGGAATGACCGCCCAGGCCGAGATCGCGAGCACGGCTGAGACCAGCGGCGCCAGCAGGAAGACGCCCTTGTTGGCGCCCGACGGGATCACCGGCTCCTTGAAGACGAATTTCAAAAGGTCGGCGAAGGCCTGCAGCGTGCCCCAGGGACCGACCACGTTCGGGCCGCGGCGCAGCTGCACCGCAGCCCAGATCTTGCGGTCGGCATAAAGCACGTAAGCCACAAAGATCAAAAGAACGACGATCAGCACGACCGACTTCAACAGGATCAGCAGCGCCGGCAGCACGTAGAAGGAAAAGAAGGTGTCCATGCTTATTCCGCCGCCTGCTTGAAGCCGCTCTTGGCCAGCGCCGAGCACTCAGCCATCACGGCCGAGGCCCGCGCGATCGGGTTGGTGAGATAGAAGTCCTTCACCGGCGAGGTGAAGGTGCCCTTGTTCAAGCGTCCGCCGAGCTTCGCCGCCCTGGCAACGCCGTCGGCGCTGCCCGCCGCGACATGATCGACGCGGGCAAGATGGGGGTATTCGCCATAGAGCTTCGCGCGCAGCTGCGCCAGCGAATCGAACGGCAGCTTCTTGCCGAGCACATCCGACAGCGCCCGCAGGATCGCCCAGTCCTCGCGCGCTTCGCCCGGGGCGAAACCGGCGCGGTTGGTCTGCTGCACGCGGCCTTCCGTGTTCACATAGGTGCCGGACTTTTCGGTGTAGGCAGCAGCCGGCAGGATGACATTGGCGCGGTGCGCGCCCGCATCGCCATGCGTGCCGATATAGACGACGAAGGCGCCGCCGGTCTTGGCCATGTCGATCTCGTCGGCGCCAAGCAGGAACAGGAGATCCGTCGCGCCCAGCATGCCGGCGACATTCTTGCCGCCCTCGCCCGGCACGAAGCCGACGTCGAGCCCGCCGACTCTGGCCGCCGCGTTGTGCAGCACCGCGAAGCCGTTCCACTCGGCCGTGACGGCATTGACGGTCGTCGCCAGCCTTGCCGCCTGGCCGAGCACTGCCGCGCCGTCCGAGCGCGCCAGGGCGCCCTGGCCGACGATGATCAGCGGATGCGCTGCATTCTTCAGCACCTCGAAGAACTTGCCGTTGCCGTCGGCCAAGTCCTTCAAGGATTCTGGGCCGGCGCCGATGAGCTCGTAGTCATAGCGCGTGTCGCCGATCTCGCCGATGACGCCGATCGGCAGGTTGCCGACGCGCCAGCGCTTGCGGATGCGGGCGTTGAGCACGGAGGCCTCGAAGCGCGGATTGGCGCCGACGATCAGCACCGCGTCGGCCTGCTCGATGCCTTCTATGGTCGGATTGAAGATGTAGCTCGCGCGGCCGAGCGACGGATCGAGCGCGGCGCCGTCCTGGCGGCAGTCGATGTTCTTGGAGCCGAGCGCCGCCATCAAAAGCTTGAGCGCATAGATTTCCTCGACCGCGGCGAGGTCGCCGGCGATCGCACCGACGCGCTCAGGGGCGGTCTTCGACACCTCGTCCTTGATCGCCGCGAAGGCTTCCGCCCAGCTTGCCGGAGCAAGCTTGCCGTTCTTGCGAACGTAGGGACGATCGAGGCGCTGGGTGCGCAGGCCATCCCAGATGAAGCGCGTCTTGTCCGAGATCCACTCCTCGTTCACGGCCTCGTTGACGCGCGGCAGGATGCGCATCACCTCGCGGCCGCGGCTATCGACGCGGATCGCCGAGCCGACGGCGTCCATGACGTCGATCGACTCCGTCTTGGTCAGCTCCCACGGCCGCGCCTGGAAGGCGAACGGCTTGGAGGTCAGCGCGCCGACCGGGCAAAGGTCGATGACGTTGCCCTGGAGCTCGGAGGTCATCGCCTGTTCGAGATAGGTGGTGATCTCGGCATCCTCGCCGCGGCCGATCAGGCCGAGTTCGGAGATGCCGGCGACCTCGGTGGTGAAGCGGACGCAGCGCGTGCAGTGGATGCAGCGGTTCATCACCGTCTTGACCAGCGGACCGATATACTTGTCTTCGACCGCCCGCTTGTTCTCATGGTAGCGCGAGGAGTCGACGCCGAAGGCCATCGCCTGGTCCTGCAGGTCGCACTCGCCGCCCTGGTCGCAGATCGGGCAATCCAGCGGATGGTTGATCAGCAGGAACTCCATCACGCCTTCGCGGGCCTTCTTGACCATCGGCGTGTTGGTGAAGATTTCCGGCGCTTCGCCATTCGGGCCGGGGCGCAGGTCGCGCACGCCCATGGCGCAGGAGGCCTGCGGCTTGGGCGGGCCACCCTTCACCTCGATCAGGCACATGCGGCAATTGCCGGCGATGGACAACCGCTCATGGAAGCAGAAGCGCGGCACTTCCGCGCCGGCGTCCTCGGCCGCCTGCAGCAGCGTGTAATGGTCGGGTACCGTGATCTCTTTCCCGTCGACCTTGAGCTTTGCCATTCGCCTCAAACCCTCGCGGATTTCCCGCAATCTTTCGTTCCGGGGCGCGACTGCGCCCGGCATTTCAT
>NZ_RZST01000021.1:0-31491 GCF_003997575.1 Mesorhizobium sp. M1A.F.Ca.IN.022.07.1.1 | reverse complement strand
CCATCGCCTCGGCCTTTCTGGTCTCGCCGACGACGATGGGCCAGCGCCTGGTGCGCGCCAAGAGCCGCATCCGCGAGGCCGCCATCCCCTTCCGGGTACCGGAGCGGGCCGAGCTCGGCGAGCGGCTCGATGCGGTGCTGGAAGCGATTTACGCCACATTCGCCGAGGGCTGGTCGGATCCGGCCGGCACCGAGACGCGCCGACGCAACCTGGCTACGGAAGGCATCTGGCTCGGCCGGCTGGTCGCGTCGCTGATCCCGGATGAGCCGGAAACGCTCGGGCTCCTGGCGCTGATGCTTTTCGCCGACGCGCGGCGCACGGCGCGGCGCAGTCCCGACGGCGACTTCGTGCCGCTGGCTGAGCAGGACGTGGCGCTTTGGGACGACAAGCTGATCGACGAGGCGGAAGCGCTGCTCAGGCGCGCCGCGATCAGGGGAACCATCGGCCGCTACCAATTGGAGGCTGCGGTCCAGTCGGCGCACACGGCAAGGCGGCGGAGCGGCCGCACCGACTGGACCGCGATCCGCCAGCTTTACGACGCGCTGATGGCGATTGCCGGCTCGCCGGTGGTGGCGATCAACCGCGCTGTCGCGATCGCCGAAGCCGAGGGCGCAGCCGAGGGTCTTGCCGCGCTCGACGAGATCGGCGGCGATAAGCGGCTTGCCGAATACCAGCCCTATTGGGCGGCGCGGGCCGAGCTCTTAGCCAGGCTCGGCAGGACGGCCGAGGCCGCCGAGGCTTACGACCGGGCGATCGGCCTCGAGCGCGATCCGGCCTTGCGCCATTTCCTGCAGGCCGAGCGGGGGAAGCTGGTCCGCAACTGAGGCGAGACGGCGGTTCCAGCAACTAGTCCTGCGGCCACATCTCATGAGAAAGGTTCAGTTTCCGCATGATCGCATGCTGGCGCAACTTGCCCCACAGCCGTTCGATGTTCGGCCAGGCTACGCGAGCGCTCTTGGTGTCGGGATGCCAGGCCACCAGCATCACGAGATAGATGTCGACCAGCGAAAGTTCCTCACCGGCCAGCCACTCACGGCCGGCGAGCGCGCTATCGAGAATGGCAAAGCCGCGATCCATTTCGGCGATAGCCGCCTCCTTGACCACCTGCACGCTATCGGCGTCGGCCGTGTAGCGGTAGGGGTAATAGAGCCTCAGGATCGCGGGATAGAGCGCCGACGACATGAAGGCCATCCAGCGCAGGAAATCGGCGCGCGCCGGCGAGCCCGCTTGCGGCGCCAGATGCGCTTCTGGATGACGCTCGGCGAGCAGGATGCAGATCGCCGCCGATTCGGTCATCGACCGGCCGTCGGGCAATGTCAGCGCCGGCACCTGGTTCAGCGGGCTGATGGCGAGGAAAGCCGGATCGGGCGGATCCTTCTTCGGCACGTCGATCTGCCGGAAAGGCGCGCCGGCCATAGCCAAGGCCGCCTCGACGACGAAGCCGCCGCTGCCGGGACGCGTGTAAAGCTTGTACATAAAATCCTCCCGCCGGCCGATTCGAGGCCGGCGGCGATTTGAACCGGAAGCGGCGCCTTCCTCAAGCCGGGCTCCGCTTGCCACAGACGCTTTTTGAGCGATCCAGCTTGCATCATCCCGGGAGTGCCGCTTGTTCGCAAGCTCTTGAGATTGGCTGTGGCGTTCCCGACTTGGTCATCCACGGGCGGAGCAACGAGCTGCGCGACGCGCGCAGACCCGAGGATCCATGCCTTGACGTCTCCACGTCACAAGCGTTGCGGATCTTTCTGCGGAGGAGGAACAGCGGCTCCGTTAATCTCGGATAAGACAGGTGGTATCCATTCTGGACCGTGGCATTTCCCGGCCATTCTTCGAGGGATGAGCGCCTAGGCCCCCAGCCCGTCGAACAGGATCGTCGAGAGATAGCGCTCGGCGAAGGACGGAATGACGACGACGAGGTTCTTGTCCTTGTTTTCCGGCCGCGAGCCGACGACGATCGCCGCCTGCAGCGCGGCACCCGACGATATGCCGACCGGCACGCCTTCGAGGCGGGCGACGAGGCGCGCATTGGCGACCGAATCCTCGTTCGAGACCCTGACGATCTCATCATAGATCGTCGTGTCGAGGATCTTGGGCGCGAAGCCGGCGCCGATGCCTTGAATCTTGTGCGGGCCGGGCTGGCCGCCGGAGAGCACCGGCGAGGCTTCCGGCTCGACTGCCACCACATGCAGCGAAGGCTTGCGCTTCTTCAGCACCTGGCCGACGCCGGTGATGGTGCCGCCGGTGCCGATGCCGGCCACGAAGATGTCGACCTCGCCATTGGTGTCGTTCCAGACCTCCTCCGCCGTGGTGCGGCGGTGGATTTCCGGATTGGCCGGGTTCTCGAACTGCTGCGGGATGATGGCGTTGGGCAGCGTCGCGGCAAGCTCGTCGGCCTTGGCGATGGCGCCCTTCATGCCTTTCGGGCCTTCGGTGAGCACCAATTCGGCACCGAGCAGCGCCAGCATCTTGCGACGTTCGACCGACATTGTCTCCGGCATGGTGAGGATCAGCTTGTAACCCTTGGCGGCGGCGGCGAAGGCCAGCGCGATGCCGGTGTTGCCGGAGGTCGGCTCGATCAGCGTG
Organism: Mesorhizobium sp. M1A.F.Ca.IN.022.07.1.1; assembly: GCF_003997575.1. Lineage (NCBI taxonomy): Bacteria > Pseudomonadati > Pseudomonadota > Alphaproteobacteria > Hyphomicrobiales > Phyllobacteriaceae > Mesorhizobium > Mesorhizobium sp. M1A.F.Ca.IN.022.07.1.1. The sequence goes on along the minus strand of NZ_RZST01000021.1, from coordinate 28,911 downwards.
GTCTTGCCCGGCGCGATCTTGCCGGCCTCTTCCAGCGCCTCGATCATCGAGACACCGATGCGGTCCTTGACCGAGGCGATCGGGTTGAAGAATTCGAGCTTGGCCAGCACGTTGGCGACGATGCCCTTCTCCTTGGCGAACTTATCCAGCCGCACCAGCGGCGTGTCCCCAATCGTCTCGGTGATCGAGTTGAAGATGCGGCCGCGGCCGGGGACACGCGCGGAGGTGACGGGCTTGTTCATTGGTTTCGCTCCCAAGGCAAAGGCATAGGCAAACAGAATAAGGCTTTCAGCCGCGCAAGATAGGCTGCCCGCCGAAAATATCCGAGTGGGGCGGCTGCTGAAAACCTCCCCGCGCCGGAAATGCATTTTCCGGATCGGCCCGTTTCAGGGATGCTTTCCCGGAAACGGGGGCCGGTTGAGAATGCGGCCTATTGACGGGCCGCGATGGCGGCTGCCGCTCCCATCATGAAGCTGGCGGCGGTGCGTTCAGCACCTTGAGCGCGCGCGGCGATCTCAGGAACCAGCGCGCCTTGGCAGCCAGCGCCAGATAGGGGACCAGCACCACGAACAGGACGACAACGGTCAGCGCGACAAGGATGCCGTAGTCGGCCGGCGTGATCGTCTTCAGGTCGACGATGGTCGGCGTGATGGCGAGATAGAAGATCATCGTCTTCGGGTTGCCGAGCGTCACCGTCAGCCCGGCGATGAAGCTCGACGCCAGGCCGCTTCTGCCCTTGCGCGCCTCGACCGTCTCGGGCGAGATGCCGCTGGTCCAGAAGCGCCAGGCAAGGAAGGCGAGATAAGCGACGCCCGCCCATTTGATGGCGAGAAACACCATGCCGAAGGTCTGGGCGACGAAGGCGAGGCCGAGCACGACGGCGGTGAGGTAGGTAATGTCGCCGAGCATGAGACCGAACGACATAGCGAGCGACGGACGGAAGCCGGAGCCGAGCGCGCGGGCAACAAGCGCCGTCACGCCGGGACCCGGAATGGCGGCGGCGACGCCGAGGGCGGCGCTGTAGGCGAGAAATCCTGTCAGTGTCATGGTTTCAACCCAGCGCTATCCCGGGATCGGGATCCAGAGCGGCAGCCTCTTACCACGGTGCCGGGGCGGCGTTAATTGCCTTGCGGCCGGATTCGGTTGCACCAGCGCCGCTTCAGGACCGGCCGTCGCCGTAGGTGACGCGCCATATCGTGCCGTTGCCGTCCTCGGTCAGGATCAGCGAACCATCGTTCGCCACCGCGACACCGACCGGCCGGCCCCAGACCGCATCGTCGGCAATGACGAAGCCGGTGGCGAAATCCTCATATTCGCCGGTCGGCTTGCCGTCCTTGAACTTCAGCCGCACCACCTTGTAGCCGGTGCGGACATTGCGGTTCCACGAGCCGTGCAGGGTGACGAAGGCGTCGCCCTTGTAGTCGGCCGGGAAGTTGCCGCCCTCGTAAAAGGCGATGTTGAGCGGCGCCGAATGTGCCTGGATCAGCACGTCCGGCACCGTGACCTTGCCGGCGAGATCGGGCCGCGCGCCTTTGTGGCGCGGATCTTCGTTGTCGCCGATATAGTACCAGGGCCAGCCATAGAAGGCTCCCTCCTTGACGGCGGTCGCATATTCGAAAGGCACGTTGTCGCCTAGCTCGTCGCGTTCGTTGACGACGCACCAGAGCGCGCCCGTAGCCGGCTGCACCGTCATGCCCGAGCAGTTGCGCAGGCCGGTGGCGACCATCCTGCGGTTCTTGCCGTCACGATCGAAAGCGAGCACATCCGCTCGGCCTTCCTCCGCGCCCCAGGTAGCGCCGAGCGGTGCCGATCTCGCCCATTCTTCGACGCCGCCCTTCGGCCTCGCTCCCATGCCCTCCGCGGTATTCGAGCCCGAGCCGACCGAGAGATAGAGCGTTTTGCCGTCGGGCGAAAAAGCGATGTCGCGCGTCCAGTGATGGCTCGACGGGATGTCCGAGACGATCGTTTCGGGCTCGCCGGAAGCTTTGAGGTCGCCGTCGCGATAGGCAAAGCGGACGACGCTGTTGCTGTTGGCGACATAGACCCATTGCGGCTTGTCGCCCGGCGGATAGAAGGCGATGCCGTAGGGCCGGGTCAGGCCTTTGGCAAAGACCGACTTCTCGGCGGGCTTGGCGCTGCCTTCGGCCAGTCGATAGACGCGGACCTGGCTCGCCCTGCTGTCGGCGACGAAGAGATCGCCGTTCGGCGCCGTGCGCACGACACGCGGGCTGGTGATGCCCGAAGCCACCAGTTCGGCCGAAAAGCCGGGTGGAAGGGCTGGCGTGGCATCCTCGGGGCGATCGGTGACACCGCCGCCGTTCGAGGCGGATTCGGCGACATTCGGCTTCGGGAGATCGTCGGGCCTGATGAGGCGCCGCACGCCGGGCCGGTCGGCCCTCCAGTCACCGAAGGCCTTTTTGCCGGTGAGCAAGGGCTGATCGGCCTGCTGCGCGACGGCGCCGGAGGCCAGGAACAAAGCGAGGGCGGCAAGGGCGGCAATCCGTATCATGCTGTTCTCCGTTATTCGCCAACGTGCATCAGCAACCAGACAGCGAATATCGGGCAGGCTTTCCAAAAGAGAAGCCGGGCATGCGGATTTTGACGGAAAGCGCCGGCAGTTCAGCTCTCTTCGATATCCAGATCGTCGTCGAGCTGCTTTTCCAGCGCGACCAGATCGGCCGGCAGCGGCAGGCCCATGGCGCGCATTTCCCTGAGCTTCTCGCGCAGTAGCTCCTGGATCTCGTGATCGTCTTCCGGTTGGTTCACCATCTCCTCGAGCAGCAGGCTGATCTGGGCCTTGAACGATTCCAGCGCCATTTCCACCCTCCTTGCGACGTTTCCCGCTTGCCTATCTCAGCATGCGCGAAATCAACTGGGCCGTATAGTCGACCATCGGGACGATGCGGGCATAGTTCAATCGCGTCGGGCCGATGACGCCGAGCGCGCCGACGACGCGCGCATCCTTGTCGCGATAGGGCGCGACCACGAGCGACGAACCGGACAGCGAAAACAACTTGTTCTCCGAGCCGATGAAGATGCGCACGCCCGGACCTTCCTCGGCGAGGTCGAGGAGCTGCAGCAGTCCGTCCTGCGTTTCCAGATCCTCGAACAGATGGCGCAGCAATTCGAGATCGGCCTGGGCGGTGACGTTTTCCAGAAGATTGGCGCGGCCGCGCACGATGAGCCGCGCCGGCAGGCCGCTTTCGGCACCGGCCCAGACCGCGAGGCCCTTCTCGACCAGTTCCTGCGACAGCGTGTCGAGAGCCGCCCTGGTCTCGTCCTTGATGCGCGCGATCTCGACCCGGGCCTCGGCCAGCGTGCGGCCGCGGATATGGGCGTTGAGGAAGTTCGAGGCCTCGTGCAGCTGCGAGACGGTGATACCGGCCGGCAGGTCGACAACGCGGTTCTCGACATCGCCGCTCTGCGACACCAGGACGGCGAGCGCCTTGGTGGGTTCCAACTGGATGAACTCGATGTGCTTCAGAGCCACCTCGTTCTTGGCGGCGAGCACCAGGCCGGCGCCGCGCGACATGCCGGAGAGCATCTGGCTGGCCTCGGTCAGCATATGCTCCAGCGTGGCGCCCGAGCCCGAGGCACGCACCTGCGCCTCGATGACGCGACGCTCGTCGTCCGACAGATCGCCCAGCTCCATGAAGGCATCGACGAAGAAGCGCAGGCCGGTCTGGGTAGGCAGGCGGCCGGCCGAGATGTGCGGCGCGTAGATCAGCCCCAGATGCTCGAGGTCGCTCATCACGTTGCGGATGGTGGCCGGCGACAGCGACGACGGCAGGATGCGCGACAGGCTGCGCGACCCGACCGGCTCGCCGTCGCGCAGATAGGAATCGACAATCCGCCGGAAGATGTCGCGCGAGCGCATGTCGAGCGACTGAAGCACGGGCGGCTGCGATGTGGGATCGACTGCCTTGTTCATTCCAGCGAAAAAACCTCCGATCGAAAGATATAGACTTAAGCCTCCCTGGCGCAAGCCGGGGGCATTTTCGCTTGCGCCGTTTTCTTGGCGCCCCGTTTCCTTGGCGCCCTTTTCCTTTGCGCCATCCGCCGCATGCGTCTACAAGCCGCCGACGAATCCAAAACCATAGGAAAGAAGGCCGAATGCGCCCCTCCAAACGCCAGCCCGACGAAATGCGCGCCATCTCCTTCGAGCGCGGCGTCTCCAAGCATGCCGAAGGCTCGTGCCTGGTGAAGTTCGGCGACACGCATGTGCTGTGCACGGCGAGCCTAGAGGAAAAGGTGCCGGCCTGGATGCGCAATTCCGGCAAGGGCTGGGTTACGGCCGAATACGGCATGCTGCCGCGCTCGACGGGCGAGCGCATGCGCCGCGAGGCCTCCGCCGGCAAGCAGGGCGGCCGCACGCTCGAGATCCAGCGGCTGATCGGTCGTTCGTTGCGCGCCGTTGTCGACCTGCAGGCGCTAGGCGAACAGCAGATCACCGTCGATTGCGACGTCATCCAGGCCGACGGCGGCACCCGCACCGCCTCGATCACCGGCGGCTGGGTGGCGCTATACGATTGCCTGCGCTGGATGGAAGCGCGCCAGATGGCCAGCGTTTCCAAGGTGCTCAAGGACCATGTCGCGGCGATCTCCTGCGGCATCCATGACGGACAGCCGGTCATCGATCTCGATTATCTCGAGGATTCCTCGGCCGGCACCGACGCCAATTTCGTCATGACCGGCAAGGGCGGCATCGTCGAGATCCAGGGCACGGCGGAAGGCGAGCCCTTCTCCGAAGAGCAGTTCTCGGCGCTGATGGGGCTGGCCAAGAAGGGTATTTCGCGGCTGGTGAGCCTGCAGCAGATGGCGGTGGCGTAGGGTCACCGATGAGGTCGACGATCCTTCGCATCCCCCTCTGGCCTGCCGGCCATCTGCCCGACAGGGCAGAGGGGGGTGCTTCGTGACTCCCTCCGCGATTCTGGAATCAGCGCTCTACGTCACAGATCTAACCGCTGCCGAAGCCTTCTACCGCGACATCCTCGGCCTGGATCCGCTGGGCAAGGTCGAAGGTCGCCACGTCTTCTTCCGCTGCGGCAACGGCGTGCTGCTCATCTTCAATGCCGAGGCGACGAAAATTCCGCCGGCGCCCGACGCCAAGCTGAAGGTGCCGCCGCACGGCACCGTCGGCGAAGGGCATCTTTGCTTCACCGCGACTGCGGCCGAGATCGCCGAATGGCGCAAGCATCTGGCGGCCAAGAACATCGCCATCGAAAGCGATTTCGAATGGCCGCAAGGCGGACATTCGATCTATATCCGCGACCCTTCGGGCAATTCGATCGAGTTCGCCGAACCAAGGATCTGGGGTCTCTGATGCATTCTTTGAACGAACAAAAGATCGTCGTCGCCAGCCACAATGAAGGCAAGCTGCGCGAATTCGCCGACTTGATGGCCCCGTTCGGCTTCGAGGCGAAGTCGGCCAAGGAGTACGGCCTGCCGGAACCGGACGAGACCGGCACGACCTTCGAGGAGAATGCCTATATCAAGGCCTATGCCGCGGCCAAGGCCACCGGCCTGCCGGCGCTGTCGGACGATTCGGGGCTCTGCGTCGATGCGCTCGACGGGGCGCCCGGCGTCTACACCGCCAACTGGGCCGAGACGGCGGACGGCACACGCGATTTCGGCATGGCCATGCAGCGCACCGAAGTGGCGCTGCAGGAGGTCGGCGCGACCGAGCCGGCGCAGCGCACCGGCCGTTTCGTCGCCGTCATCTGCCTCGCCTTTCCCGATGGCGAGGCCGAATATTACCGCGGCGAGGCCGAAGGCACGCTGGTCTGGCCGCCGCGCGGCACGCTCGGCTTCGGCTACGATCCAGTGTTCCTGCCCAACGGCTTCGCCAAGACTTTTGGCGAGATGAGCGCCGAGCAAAAGCATGGCTGGAAGCCCGGCCAGGCAACAGCCCTGTCGCACCGCGCCCGCGCCTTCCAGAAGTTTGCCCAGGCCCGCTTGGATTTGGCGCGGCTGGATCTGGCGCGGCTCAGGTCAAAATGATCGGAACAGGCCAGACCATGCCGCTCGACCGCAGCCCCGGCTTCGGCGTCTATATCCATTGGCCGTTCTGCGCGGCCAAATGCCCTTACTGCGACTTCAACAGCCACGTTCGCCACCAGCCGGTCGACCAGGAGCGTTTTGCGCGGGCCTTCGAGACGGAGCTCAAGACGATGCGCGCCCGCACCGGGCCGCGCGAGGTGACCAGCATCTTCCTCGGCGGCGGCACGCCGTCGCTGATGAAGCCGGAAACGGTGTCAGCGGTTCTGGAAGCCGTAGCGAAGAACTGGACGGTGCCTGCCGGGATCGAGGTGACGCTGGAGGCCAACCCGTCCTCGGTCGAGGCGGAGCGCTTCCGCGGTTATCGGGCGGCCGGCGTCAACCGTGTCTCGCTCGGCGTGCAGGCGCTGAACGACAAGGACGTGCGCTTCCTCGGCCGGCTGCACAATGTCGAGGAGGCGCTGCACGCCATCGGGCTGGCGCGGGAAATCTTTCCGCGGCTCTCCTTCGACCTGATCTATGCGCGGCCCGGCCAGACGCCGGAGGCTTGGGCTTTAGAGCTTGAGGAAGCGATCGGGCACGCCGCCGACCACCTGTCGCTCTATCAGCTCACGATCGAGGAGGGCACGCCGTTCCATGCACTCCACTCAGCGCGAAAATTCGTCCTGCCCGACAACGACCATGCCGCCGACCTCTACGCGCTGACGCAGGAGGTGACCGCGGCGCACGGGCTTCCGGCCTACGAAATCTCCAACCACGCGCGGCCGGGCGCGGAAAGCCGGCACAACCTGACTTATTGGCGCTACGGCGAATATGTCGGCGTCGGACCCGGCGCGCATGGCCGCTTCGTCGAGAACGGCCGCCGCACCGTGACGGTCGCGGAAAAGATGCCTGAGACCTGGGCCAACCTGGTCGAAGCCAGGGGCCATGGCGTCACCGGCGGCGAGGTGCTGACACGCGCCGAAGAAGCCGACGAGTTCCTATTGATGGGGCTGCGGCTGGCCGAAGGCATCGACCTCCAGCGCTACGAGACGCTTGCCGGGCGTAGTCTGGCGAGCGACCGATTGTCGGTGCTGCAGGAAGAGGGGCTGGTGGCGCCGGTCGGCAACGCCCGCCTCCGCGCCACGACCGCCGGCATGATCGTGCTCGATGCGGTGGTGGCAGACCTCGCGCGGTGAAAAAGGTTCTCTTCGTCTGCAGCCAGAACCGCCTGCGCAGCCCCACCGCCGAGCAGGTGTTTTCCAGGCGCCGCGACCTCGAGGTCGCATCGGCCGGCACCAATCACGACGCGGACAACCCGCTGACGCATGAACTGGTCGCGTGGGCCGAGATCATCTTCGTCATGGAGAAGGCGCATCGCGTCAAGCTGCAGAAGAAGTTCCGGTCAAGCCTGATCCGGGCACGGGTGATCTGCCTCGACATCCCGGACAACTATGCGTTCATGGATCCGGAACTGGTGCGGCTGCTCGAGGCGAAGGGTCACTAACTATCTGGGCTGAATGGCGTCAGGCGCCAAGCATGGCGCTTCGCTCCTCGCTCCGCCTGGGATGAGGCGAGAGATCGCGAAGGGTCGCAGCTGCTCTAGGCGTCGTGCTTCTGACGCTGCTTCCCGCGATCCTTTTCCGCATGCGCGTCGCCGGAACGGCCCTGCTTCAGATCGGTCTTGTCGCGGCGGTTCCCGTGCTGGGCGGCGATCGGATGGGAAGGAATGCCCTCGCGGGCGGTCTTGCTTTCGAGTCGTGTGATGAAAATGTCGAAGCGATTGGGCATCGTCCGGTCAGTGCTCCGTCGTGCTTTCGGTTTCGGTCGAGGCGTCTTGAACCGCGGGGCTTGGAAGCGGCTTCATCGCTTCCTTGTCCTTTGTCCTGGCGGAGGGTTCCCGATCCTCCGAACCGGCAACCTTCTCCGATCCGGCAAAGCGCTTGCAGCCCGAATAATAGGGCGTGAAAGCGTCTTGAATGATCAGGCTGTCCATCCTGTCCTCCTCCTCGGGAATCAGGGGTAAAATCCGCCTTATGCGGTTTGGTTCCGCATCGTGGCAAAGGCATGGCGATTCCCTTGCATCGCCATCACGTTTTGCAACCGCAGATCAGCCGTGGCAAACAGTGGCGCGTGGGGAGGGCCTCAATTGACCGGCGACAAACGCAGCTATGTAATCGGGCAGACCGAAATTGCGGCGCGGCCGCTGGAGCCGGCGCTCTATCTGGTGGCGACGCCGATTGGCAATCTCGCCGATGTCACGCTGCGTGCGCTGGAGACGCTGGCCGGCGCCGACATCGTTGCCTGCGAGGACACCCGCGTCTCGCGCGTGCTGCTCGAACGCTACGGCATTCGCCGGCGCACCACGGCCTATCACGAGCACAATGCAGCCGAGGCCGGGCCGAAGCTGATCGAGTCGCTCGCTGCCGGACAAAGCGTGGCGCTGATCTCGGATGCCGGCACGCCGCTGGTTTCCGATCCCGGCTACCGGCTGGTCGGCGAGGCGCTGGAGCGCGGCATCCGCGTTATTCCGGTGCCCGGACCGTCGGCGGCGCTTGCCGCGCTGACCGCTTCCGGCCTGCCTTCCGACACCTTTCTGTTCGCCGGCTTCTTGCCGGCCAAGGCGGGCCAGAGGCTCACCAAGCTCGAAAGCTTCAGGCAGGTGCCGGCGACGCTCATCTTCTATGAATCGCCGCGCCGGCTGGCCGAGACGCTTGCTGCGATGGCGCAAGCGCTTGGCGGAGCGCGCAAAGCGGCGATTGGCCGCGAGCTCACCAAGGCGTTTGAGGAGATGCGAACGGGAACGCTCGGAGAGCTCGCCGATCACTACGCGGCGGCCGAGACGCCCAAGGGCGAAATCGTGGTCTGCGTCGGCCCGCCGGAGGCGGCCGAGGACCAGCCGGCCGACATCGACCGGCTGCTGTTGTCTTTAGCCGCCGAAATGCCGGCCTCCAAGGCGGCGGCGGAAGCGGCGAAGATGACCGGCGGCCAGAAACAGGCGCTCTATCGCCGGCTGATAGAGCTGAAGGCGGACGGCGGTGGCTGAGCGCACCGTCGGTCATCGGCGAAAAGCCTATCGGCGCGGCCATCGCGGCGAATGGCTGGCGGCGTTGGCGCTGATGCTGAAGGGCTATCGCATCCTTGCGCGCCGCCATCGCACAAAGCTCGGCGAGATCGACCTGATCGCCAGGCGCGGCGACCTTGTACTGTTCGTCGAGGTCAAGGCGCGGCGCACGCTGATGGAGGCGATGGAAGCGATCGCCCACGCCTCGGAACGGCGCATCGAGGGTGCCGCCGACCTCTGGCTGTCGCGCCAGCCAGACTATGGCCGGCTGTCGGTGCGCTTCGACATGGTGGCGGTGCTGCCCTGGCGCTGGCCGGTGCATGTCGAGAATGCATTTTACGGGCGGAATTGAGGGGCTTACCCTCCCAACTCGTGGGAGGATAAGCTCACCCCCAGATCATCAGCGCCGCCAGTCCGAGCCCGCCAACCACCAGCCGCCACCAGCCGAACAGCGAATAGCCCTTGCGCGAGACGTAATCGAGCAGGAAGCGCACCACGAAGAGCGCGGTGACGAAGGCGGCGATGAAGCCGACGGCGATGATCGGCAGGTCGGCCGAGGTCAGCACGTTACGGTTCTTGAACAGATCGAAGGCGAAGGCGCCGACCATGGTCGGCATGGCGAGGAAGAAGGAAAACTCCGCCGCCGCGCGCTTGTCGACGCCCAAGAGCAGCGCGCCGACGATGGTCGAGCCGGAGCGCGAGGTGCCGGGTATCAGCGACAGACACTGGAACAGGCCGATCTGCAGATAAAGCCTGGTCGGGAAGCGCTCGACATCGCGGTAGACTTGCTTCAGGTTCATGCGGTCGACGGCGAGCAGCACCACGCCGCCGATGACCAGCATGATGCAGATCAGGCGCGGCGATTCGAACAGGAAGGTCTTGATAAAGTCATGCGCCAGCGCGCCGATGACCGCCGCCGGCAGGAAGGCGATGAGGATGCCGATGGCGAAATGCCTTGTCAGCCGGTCATGCGGCAGTTCGAGCAGCATCTTCCAGAGGCGGCGGAAATAGACGCTCAAGATCGCAAGAATCGCGCCGAGCTGGATCAGGATCTCGAAGGCCTTGCCGGTCGAATGGAAGCCGAGGAAATGGCCGGCGAGCAGGATGTGGCCGGTCGACGAGACCGGGATGAATTCGGTCAGGCCCTCGATCAGACCAAGCAGCAGCGCTTCGACGATGGTCTGGCTTTCCATGGCAACCTCTGCTTCGAGTGACGGCTAAGGGGAAGGGCTTGCTTGTCATGGCGCGGAAGTGCCCCTATAGGTCGCAACACATGACAGTCCCTGGAATCGGGCCGCCAAGACTTACCGGCGCTCACACCAATTTGCCAGTGCGCCCTATCATCGCGGAACCATGCTGACGCTTTTTCACCACCCGATGTTCGCCACCTGCCGGTTCGTCCGCCTCGCCTTTGGCGAGTATGGCGAGGAGCTGGCCTTGATCGAGGAGAAACCCTGGACCCGGCGCAAGGAGTTCCTGGCGCTCAATCCGGCCGGCACGCTGCCGATCCTGCTGGCCGAAGGCGATGTGCCAATCGTCGGCGCCATGGTCATTGCCGAATATCTTGACGAGACACGCGGGGTGCTGAAGCGCGACAGGCGGCTGTTTGCCGAGGACCCGATGCAGCGCGCCGAAATCCGGCGACTGACCGACTGGTATCTCAGCAAGGCCGAAAGCGAGGTCACCCGCCATCTGGTGCGCGAGCGGGTGCTGAAGCCGGTGATGCCGGAGACGGCGGGCGGCGGCTCACCCGATTCGGGCGCAATCCGCGCCGCGCGCGCCAACATCCGCCAGCACATGAAATACACCAACTGGCTGGCGGGCACGCGTCATTGGCTGGCCGGCAACAAGGTGACCTATGCCGACCTCGCCGCGGCCGCGACGCTTTCCGTGCTCGACTATCTCGGCGAGATCGACTGGCGCGAGCACGCGGCGGCGCGCGAATGGTATACTCGCGTGAAATCACGGCCGTCGTTCCGGCCGCTGCTCACCGATCGCGTGCGCGGCCTGTCGCCGGTATCGCATTATGCGGACCTCGATTTCTGACACGACGAAGCTGCGCGCGCTGATCGACGCGGAGGCGCGCCGCGCCGGCTTCGACGCCGTTGCCGTCACCCGGCCGGACGCGATCCCGCTGGCTCCCGCGCGCCTGGCCGAGTTTGTCGCCGAGGGATTTCAAGGCTCGATGGACTGGATCGCCGAGACGATCGGGCGGCGTGCCGAGCCTTCGACGCTGTGGCCGGAAGTGCGTTCGATCATAGTGCTCGCCATGAACTACGGTCCGGACCGGGATCCGCGCGATGTCCTCGACAAACACGATCGCGGTGCGATCTCGGTCTACGCGCAAAATCGCGACTATCACGACGTGATGAAAGGTCGGCTGAAGGAAATCGCGGGCAAGATCGTCGCGCGGGCCGGCGGCGACGTGAAGGTCTTCGTCGACACGGCGCCGGTGATGGAAAAGCCGCTTGCCGAAGCCGCGGGGCTGGGCTGGCAGGGCAAGCACACCAACCTGGTGAGCCGCGAGCATGGCTCATGGCTGTTCCTCGGCACTATCTTCACCACGGCCGAGCTTGAGCCGGACAAAGCCGAGATCGACCATTGCGGCTCCTGCCGCGCCTGCCTCGACATCTGCCCGACCGATGCCTTCCCGACGCCCTACCGGCTCGATGCGCGGCGTTGCATCTCCTACCTCACCATCGAGAACAAGGGGCCGATCCCGCGCGAATTTCGCGAGGCGATCGGCAACCGCGTCTATGGTTGCGACGACTGCCTCGCCGTGTGTCCGTGGAACAAATTCGCCAGCGTCGCCGCCGAGGCCAAGCTTGCCGCTCGCGAAGATCTGCGCGAGCCGCGGCTGTCGGAGCTGCTGTTGCTCGACGATGCGACGTTCCGCTCCTTTTTCTCGGGCTCGCCAATCAAGCGCATCGGCCGCGACCGTTTCATCCGCAACGCGCTGATCGCCGCCGGCAATTCGGGCGATGCTTCGCTGACGCCGGTCGCGCGCGGCCTAATCGACGACGGCTCGCCCCTGGTGCGGGGTGCGGCAGTATGGGCGCTATCGCGACTGATGCCGCGGCGCGATTTTGCGGAGTTCGCCGCATCGGCCTTGCAGGCCGAAGGCGATGCAACGGTGCGCGAGGAATGGCTGTCAGCGCTGCCGGTTCCCGCAAAGGACCATTGAAGAAGAGGATTTAATTGATGGGCGAGAGACGCTTCTTCATTTTCGGCGCCGGCTATTCCGGCAAGGCTATTGCGAGAGCCAATGAAGATGGCGCGCCGATCCTTGGGACGACGCGATCGCCGGGAAAGTTCGAGGCCTTGCGAGAGGCGGGCATCGAGCCGTCAAGCTTCGACGGTTCGTTGACGGCGGAAATCAGCGACGCGCTTCGGCACACAACACATCTCATCGTCTCGGTCGCTCCGGACGAAGCGGGCGATCCGGTGCTCAACGCGGCAGGCGAGGCGATCCGGGCCAAGATGCTGGCGCTCAAATGGATCGGCTATCTTTCCACTGTCGGCGTCTACGGCGACCATGGCGGCGCCTGGGTGGACGAGAGCGCCGAGTGCAGGCCGGTTTCGAAGCGCTCGGTAATGCGGGTGGCGGCCGAACAGGAATGGCTGGCTCTTGGGCGGGAAATCGGAAAGCCGGTAGCGATCCTGCGGCTTTCCGGCATTTACGGCCCGGGCCGCAACGCGCTGGCCAATCTCGAGGACGGCACCGCGAGGCGGCTGGTCAAGCCCGGCCAGGTCTTCAACCGCATCCATTGCGACGACATCGCCGGCGCCCTGTGGCACCTGGCCGATAGGAACCGCGGCGGCATCTTCAATGTCACCGACGACGAGCCGGCGCCGCCGCAGGATGTCGTCGCCTACGCCGCCCGGCTGATGGGCGTGGAGGCGCCGCCGGAAATCCCCTTCGAGACGGCGCAACTTTCGCCCATGGCGCGGTCCTTCTACGGCGAGAACAAGCGCGTCGCCAACGCCGCGATCAAAGCGGCCGGCTACAGCTTTCGTTTGCCGAATTACCGGGTGGCGCTGGAGCGGATGTGGGCCGACGGCAACTGGCGAGACGGACAGCCGCGCAGCCCGATGAAACGCTCGTGAGCGAAGCGACGTGCATGGCGTGATATGATTCGCGCCTGAACTGCGTCGCGAATCTTTCGGATCCGCTTCGTGCGCTCCAGGTTTGATTTTATGCATGTCTTTGTCCCGAAACCGGGTCCCACTTTCGGGAGACATGTTTTAGCATGCCGCCCGAGATTGCGTCGCGCCACTGGAGAGGGGACCCGACCTGATGACGTTGCGACCGCTGCCCGACAGGAAGCTGTTCCTGACCGCCGCGCTTGCCCTGGTGACCTTAGCCGGGCTGGCGGCGGCCGCGATCTCGGCCGAACCGCGCGCAAAAGACCTGTTCGGCGCCAAGAAGCTGCCGGCGGTGGCGCAAGCGCAATCCTTCGGCTTTTACTCAAGAGGCTGCTTCACCGGCGGCGTCGCCTTGCCGGTGGACGGGCCGAGTTGGGAGGTGATGCGCCCCTCGCGAAACCGACGCTGGGGCCATCCGGCGATGATTGCGCTGATCGAGAAGCTCGCGCGAGACGCCCAGGCGGATGGCTGGCCGGGGCTGCTGGTCGGCGATGTCTCGCAGCCGCGCGGCGGCCCGATGACGACCGGCCACGCCTCGCATCAGATCGGCCTCGATGCCGACATCTGGCTGACACCGATGCCGCGGCGCCCGCTGACCATGGCGCAGCGCGAGAGCATGAGCGCGACGCTGATGGTCGACGAGAAGACGCATCTGGTGAAGGACGCGCTGTGGACGCCGTCCCATACGCGGCTTTTGAAGCGTGCGGCGAGCTACCCTGAGGTCGAGCGCATCCTGGTCAATCCGGGCATCAAGAAGAAACTTTGCGACACGCTCACCGGCGATCGCTCCTGGCTGCGCAAGATCCGGCCGTTCTGGGGCCATGACTATCATTTCCACATGCGTATCGGCTGCCAGGCGGGCTCGCCTGGCTGCAAGGCGCAGGAGGCGACGCCGGCCGATGACGGCTGCGGCAAACCGCTTGCCTGGTGGTTCACCGAGGAGCCGTGGCGGCCCAACAAGAACCCGGATGCGCCGAAAGCGCGCGATCTGATGACCATGGCCAATTTGCCGAAGGAGTGCCAGGCGGTGCTTGCAGCGCCGGACGCGCCTTCTCTGGAAGCGGTCACCTATCAGGGCGACGGCGCGGCAGCGGTGGCGGCGGCCAAATCGAAAGCGACCGAGCCGGCGGAGACGATCTCCAGCGATGCGGCGACGCTGCCGGCGGCGGCGAGCTCCTTTGCGCCGACGCCCAAAATCGGCATTCCAGTGCCCCGGCCAAGGCCGGGGAACTGAGGCCACGCCACGGCGTCCAGATGGTCGAGGCCGGCGGCGCCCCACATCCGCCTGGCTGCCGCAATGCGGGCTTTCTTCTTGCGAAGCTGGCGATTGGCGAAACCATTGGCGACAGTGCCCCTCTCCCCGTCACTGACGGGGAGAGGATTCCGACAGGCAGGTGAGGGGCGGCGCCGACGCTCGAGATAGGCGCCAAAGCCGCTTTCCCTTTGCAGGACCATGCGCTAGTCAGCGACGGAGCGGGAACGAACGGGACAAAAAGCATGGTTGGCGAAGACGATACAGCGCTGCGGTTTCCGGTCCTGATCGGTGATATCGGCGGCACCAATGCGCGTTTCTCGATCGTGCTCGACGCCAATTCGGAAGCGACCGAGCCGCAAATCGTCCAGACGGCCAATTTCAAGACCATCGACGAGGCGATCCAGGCGGCGGTGCTCGACCGCTCGTCGATCCAGCCGCATTCGGCGGTGCTGGCGGTGGCCGGGCCGGTCGACGGCGACGAGATCCGACTGACCAACTGCCCCTGGGTGGTCAAGCCGCACCAGATGTTTGCCAATCTGGGCTTGAGCGAGATCGTCGTGCTCAACGATTTCGAGGCGCAGGCGCTGGCGGTGGTGGCGCTGGGCGAAGAGCATATGGAAAAGATCGGCGGCGGGACGCCGGAGCCGAATGCCGGCCGGGTCGTGCTCGGCCCGGGGACGGGGCTCGGCGTCGCGGGGCTGATCTACGCGCTGCGCCGCTGGATACCGGTGCCGGGCGAGGGCGGGCATATGGATATCGGCCCGCGCACGCCGCGCGACTTCGAAGTGTTTCCGCATATCGAAAAGCTCGAGGGTCGCATCTCCGGCGAGCAGATCCTGTGCGGCCGCGGACTGGTCAATGTCTATCGCGCGGTGGCCAGGGCCGACGCAAAGCCGACGCCTTTCACGACGCCGGCGGAAGTTACCGCGGCCGCGCTCGCCAAATCCGATCCGGTGGCACAGGAAGCGCTGGAAGTGTTCGTCACCTGCCTCGGCCGCACCGCGGGCGATCTCGCGCTGGTGTTCATGAGCCGCGGCGGCGTTTTCCTGACCGGCGGCATCGCGCAAAAAATCGTGCCGGCATTGAAAGCGGGCAATTTCCGCGCCGCGTTCGAGGACAAGGCGCCGCACAGCGCGCTGATGCGCACGATGCCGGTCTATGTCATCACCCACCCGCTGGCCGCGCTTCTCGGGCTGGCCGCCTATGCCAGAACCCCGTCGCTTTTCGGCGTTCAGACCGCCGGACGGCACTGGCGGGCATGAGCGCGCCCGGGTTCGGGATGGCAATCGGCCACCGCGACGAAGTTTCGCCATAGGCAAGCCGTAGCCGGGGCGCTAAGAGGGTGCCGACATGCTCCCCGACCTTTGACGAGAACCCACGAAGCGCTGCCGATTTGACATTTCAAAATCCAAACAAGCTAAAGGCCCGGCCCGGCGAGGTAACGGCGGTACTGCGCCGTATCATCGCCGAGAACGGCTATGACCATCGCTGGTCCTACGCGATCGTCATCGTCTGCTCGTTATTGGTTTCGGGCGCGACCGCCTTTTCGGCCTGGGTCATGGCGCCGATGGTCAATCAGATCTTCTACGAGCGGAGCAGCGACGCCGTCTGGTGGATTTGCGCCGGCTTCATGGGCGCCTTCCTCGTGCGCGGCTTCGCCGGCTACGGCCAGGCGGTGATGCTGGCCACGATCGGCAACAATCTGGTCGCCCGCTACCAGAAGCGCAGCTTCGACCAACTGATGAAGCTCGGCGTCAATTTCTTCAACGACACGCGCTCGGGTCGACTGGCGGCGCAGCTGGACGAGAATATCGGCGGCATCCGCGACCTGCTGTCGCTGACATTGATTTCGATCACTCGCGACGCAGTGACGCTCGTCGGCCTGGTCGGCCTCATGGTCTACCAGGATCCGGTGTTGTCGCTGAGCTCGCTGCTGATCGGGCCGCCGCTGATCTGGGCCGTCGTCTACATCACGCGCCGGGTGCGCAAGATCAATCGGGAATCCGTGCTGATCAATTCTCGGCTGAGCGGGTCGGTGCAGGAGGCCACCCAAGGCATCGCCATCGTCAAGGCCTTCACCCTGGAGGACGAGCTTAAGCGCCGCATCGGCAGCATGGCCGACACGGCCGAACAGCGCAGCAACAAGATTACCCGCGTCTCGGAACGGCTGTCGCCGATTTCGGACATGCTGGCCGGCCTCGCCGTGACCGCCGTCATCGCTTATTCCGGCTATCGGGCATTGTATCTCGGTCAGCCGCCGGGCGCGGTCTTTTCCTTCATCACCGCACTGATCTTGGCCTATGATCCGGCGCGGCGGCTGGCGCGCATGCAGGTGGCGATGGAACGCGCGCTGGTCAACGCGCGCATGATCTATGAATTGCTCGACCTCGAGCCGAAACAAAGCGACGCGCCCGACGCCGCCGAAGCGAAGATCATTTCCGGCGAAGTGACCTTCAACAATGTGACGTTCGGCTATAGCGCCGACATGCCGGTGCTGAGGGATCTGAGCTTTACCGCCGCCGCCGGCAAGGTGACGGCGATCGTCGGCGCTTCGGGCGCCGGCAAGTCGACGCTGGTGGCGCTCTTGCAGCGCTTCTATGACGTCGACGAGGGCAGCATCGAGGTGGACGGCCAGGACATCTCGAAGGTGACGAAGCGGTCGCTGCGCCAATCGATCGCCTATGTCTCGCAGGCGCCGTATCTCTTCGAAGGCACGATCCGCGACAACATTCGCTACGGCCGGCTGTCGGCCACCGAAGCCGAGATCGAGCAGGCGGCGAAACAGGCCGCCGCCGACGAGTTCATCCGCCAGCAGCCGCAAGGCTACGACACGCCGGTCGGCGAAGGCGGCTCGACGCTTTCCGGCGGTCAGCGCCAGCGCGTCTCGATCGCCCGCGCCATCGTGCGCCAGGCGCCGATCCTGCTGCTCGACGAGGCTACGTCGGCGCTCGACAACGAGGCCGAAGCGCGCGTCCAGGAAGCGCTCACCCATGTCATGGAAGGCCGCACCACCATCGTCATCGCGCATCGGCTGTCGACCGTGGTCAATGCCGACCGCATCATCGTGCTGGAAGAGGGACGGCTGGTTGAGGAAGGCACACACGCCTCGCTGATGGCCGACCCGCACAGCGTCTATGCCCGCTTCCACCGGGTGCAGGGCAAGAAGGGGCTGGGGCTTGTCGATGACGCCAAGACAACCCAAACTCCTCTGCCGCGCACGCGCGCGAAGAAGACCGTCGGGAGAAGCGCATGAGCGAAACGGGCGATATGGGCCTGGTGGTGGTGGGCGCCGCCGGCCGGATGGGTCAGACGCTGATCCGCGCCATCCACTCCATTCCCGGCGCGTGCGTTGCCGGTGCCGTCGAGCGGCCGGACTCGCCGCACCTCGGCAAGGATGCCGGAGAGCTCGCCGGCATCGGCACCATCAATGTGCCGATCGCCGACGACCCGCTGCCGGTCTTCGCCAAGGCCGACGGCGTGCTCGATTTCACGGCCCCAGGCGCAAGCGTCGAATTCGCCGGCTATGCCGCGCAGGCGCGCATCGTCCATGTCATCGGCACGACCGGCTGTTCGGCCGATGACGATGCGAAGATCGCCGCGGCGGCGCGCCACGCGACCATCGTAAAATCCGGCAATATGAGCCTCGGCGTCAATCTTTTGGCGGTGCTGGTGGAGCAGGCGGCGCGCGCGCTCGATGCGCAGGATTTCGACATCGAGATCCTGGAGATGCACCACAGGCACAAGGTCGACGCGCCGTCCGGCACGGCGCTGCTGCTCGGCGAAGCGGCGGCCAAGGGCCGAGAGATCGCGCTCGCGGACAACAGCGTGCGTGTGCGCGACGGCCATACCGGCGTCCGCAAACCCGGTGCGATCGGCTTCGCCAGCTTGCGCGGCGGCTCGGTGGTCGGCGAGCACAGCGTGATCCTGGCCGGCACCGGCGAGCGGATCACGCTCGCCCACCAGGCCGAGGACCGGGCGATCTTTGCCCGCGGCGCGGTCAAGGCGGCGCTCTGGGGCCGACGCAAGAAGCCGGGCCTCTATTCCATGCGGGACGTGCTCGGCCTGGGCTGAGGTTTTTTTCTGCTTTTCTTCCGCAATTCCGGGCTGAAAACCTCTACACACTTTTCCTGGAATTGCTCAAATCCAACCACGTATCAGGAGCAAACATGTCGGGAACTCTCGTGCTCGTGCGCCACGGCCAGAGCGAATGGAACCTGAAGAACCTGTTCACCGGCTGGCGCGATGTCGACCTCACCGACCAGGGCAATGCGGAGGCGCTTGCCGCCGGCGAGAAGCTCAAGGCGCGCGGGCTGAAATTCGACATCGCTTACACCTCGGCGCTGAAGCGGGCGCAGAAGACCTGCCAGCACATTCTCGACGTGGTCGGCCAAAGCAAGCTCGAGACCGTCCGCGACCAGGCGCTCAACGAACGCGACTATGGCGATCTCTCCGGCCTCAACAAGGATGACGCGCGCAAGAAGTGGGGCGAGGAGCAGGTGCATATCTGGCGCCGCTCCTACGACGTATCGCCTCCCGGTGGCGAAAGCCTGAAGGACACCGGCGCGCGCGTCTGGCCCTATTACCTGCACGATGTGCAGCCGCATGTGCTGCGCGGCGAGACGGTGCTGGTCGCCGCGCACGGCAATTCGCTGCGGGCGCTGATCATGGCGCTGGACGGCAAGTCGGGCGAAGAGATCGTCAAGCTGGAGCTCGGCACCGGCGTGCCGGTGATCTACAAGCTCAACGCCGATTCCACCGTGGCAAAGAAGGAAGTGCTGGAGGGGTGAGGGATTCCATGGTTCCGGCCCCGCTCGGAACGGGTGGCCGTCTCGGGACAACCGCTTCAGGCCGGAATTCCGTCTCGCCGTTAAAGACCAGCGTCGGCGCCGCCCCTCACCTGCCTGCCGGCATCCTCTCCCCGTATAGTGACGGGGAGAGGGAAGCTCCGGCCGCCGATTTCGCCAATCGCCTGCGTCTCAAGAGGACGCCAACGCTGCGGGCCAGCCCCTTCTCCCCGTCCTATACGGGGAGAAGTGCCCGGCAGGGCGATGAGGGGCGGGGCCGACGCCGACAATTGCCGTCCGTGCCTGAAATCAACCCCAGCTGCCCTCTGGTCAGTCTTGAGCTCCTCGAAAAAACCGCGTTGACACGCTTCGTTTGCCCGCTTACATGAGCGCCCACCAGCCCAGATGGCGGAATTGGTAGACGCGCACGGTTCAGGTCCGTGTTCCGCAAGGAGTGGAGGTTCGAGTCCTCTTCTGGGCACCAAATTCCCGTTTCAGACGATCTGACGCGATGAGCAAAAAGCCCGGATTTTCCGGGCTTTTTTGTGCCTGCAACTCGTCTCGGGTTAAACCGTTCCTATCTTGTCTGTTAAGCCGAGGTTCCGTGATGCCCGCGCCGTTCAAGGAGTGGAAGGTTCTGCCGCATGGCAGGCTCTCTCCTGTCGACGACGATATTCTGACGGTGACCGGCGACATACCGATGCCGGTCGGCAACCTGAAACGGCGCATGACCGTGGTGCGATTGCGCGACGGACGGCTCGTCATCTTCAGCGCCATCGCGCTCGACGACGAACAGATGCGCGCGATCGAGGCCTTCGGCCAGCCGGCCTTCCTGATCGTCCCTAACGACCATCACCGGCTCGATGCAAAGCCATGGAAAGATCGCTATCCCACGCTGCAGGTGATTGCACCGGCGGGCGCGCGCAACAGCGTCGAGAAGGTGGTGCATGTCGATGCGGCACGCGGCGACTTTGGCGATCCCGACGTCAAGCTCGTCACCGTCCCCGGAACCCGTGATCGCGAAGCGGCGCTGCAAATCGACGGACCGAACGGCACGACGCTCGTTCTCAATGATATCGTCGGCAACATCCGCGGCGCATCCGGTTTTGCCGGCTGGGCATTGCGCATGATGGGATTTGCCGGTGATGAGCCGCGTATACCCTGGCCGGTCAAGCTGACGATGGTCGGCGACAAGGCGGCACTCGCAGCGCAATTGAGACGATGGGCTGACCTGCCGGCGCTCAAGCGCATCCTCGTCTCGCATGGCTCCGTCATCACCGATGATCCGCAGGGGGCGCTGCGCAAGCTGGCGAGGTCGCTTGGATAGCTGACAGCGTAGCGGCCACCTGCCCTTCCGGCCAGTCCCTGAACAAACCGCTTCAAACCCGCTGCCGCGGACGCTACGGTCCGGTCATGGCCCCCTCCGTCAGCCCGACGATCGCCGCCCGCCGCGACCAGATGTTCCCCGTGCTCGCCAATGCGGACATCGAGCGCATGCGCCGCTTCGGCGTGCCAAGAGCCTACGGCGCCGGCGAGCATATCGTGACGGCCGGCACGGTCTCGCCCGGACTGATCGTCATCCTGTCAGGCAAGGTCGACATCACGCAGGCCAGCGGTCTTGGCCCGCGCGAGGCGATCATCACCTATGGTCCGGGCAATTTCATCGGCGAGCTGGCGCAGCTTTCGAGCCGGCCGTCGCTGGTCAATGCCGAGGCGACCGAGCCGGTCGAAGCCATCGTCATCCCCTCGCAGCGGCTGCGCGATCTGATGGTGCAGGAGGCGAATCTCGGCGAGCGCGTCATGCGCGCGCTGATCCTGCGCCGTGTCGGCCTGCTCGAGAGCGGCACCAGCGGGCCGATCGTCATCGGCCGTCCCGGCAATGGCGATGTGCTGCGGCTGCAGGGTTTCCTCACCCGCAGCGGCCTGCCGCACCGCGCGCTCGATTCCGACACCGATCCCTGCGCCAAGACGCTGATCGAGCGTTTTCATGTCGATCCGCACCATCTGCCGATCGTGCTCTCCCGGCGAAAGCGATCTCGCCCGCTGCGTCGGGCTGCTGCGGCCGCTCGACGCCGGCAAGATCTACGACGTTGCCATCGTCGGCGCCGGGCCGGCGGGATTGGCGGCCGCGGTCTATGCGGCCTCCGAGGGGCTGTCGACCATCGTGCTCGACTGCCGCGCCTTCGGCGGGCAGGCGGGGGCATCCTCGCGCATCGAGAACTATCTCGGCTTTCCGACCGGCATTACGGGCATGGCGCTGATGGCGCGCGCCTACAACCAGGCGCAGAAGTTCGGGGTCGAGATGGTGATCCCCGATGAAGCCAAATTGCTCGGCGCCGCCGACAACATGGCCGGCTACCGGCCGGACGTTGGCGACGGCGAGACCCTGCGCGCGCGCACCGTGGTGATCGCCAGCGGCGCGCGCTACCGTCGCCTCGACATCGCCAATATCGCGCAGTTCGAGGGCACGTCCGTGCATTACTGGGCCTCGCCGATCGAAGCACGGCTCTGCCGGGACCAGGAAGTGGCGCTGGTCGGCGCCGGCAACTCGGCCGGCCAGGCGGCCGTCTTTCTCGCCAGCCAGGTGCGCAAGGTGACGCTGTTGGCGCGGCGCGACAGCTTTGACGCCACCATGTCGCGCTATCTGGTCGAGCGGATCGTGGCGCAGCCGAACATCGAGGTGCTGACGGAAACCGAGGTCGAGGCGCTCGACGGCCATGACGGCAACCTCGACCAGCTGTGCTGGCGCAACCGGGTCACCGGCGTGGCGACGACGCGGACCATCCACCACCTCTTCCTGTTCATCGGCGCCGACCCGAACACCGACTGGCTGGCGCGCTGCGACGTGGCGCTCGACGCTAAGGGCTTCGTGCGCACCGGACCGGATGTGGCGCCGGGACACGGCCCGATGGAGACGAGCCGCAGCGGCGTGTTCGCCATCGGCGATGTGCGCTGCGGCTCGACCAAGCGTGTCGCGGCCGCCGTCGGCGAAGGCGCTCAGGTGGTGGCCGCGCTGCATGCCTATCTTGCGCGCAACGGCGGGCGTGCTGCTCAGCCCGAAAGGAGACCCTGATGGACGAATGCAGGCATACGGACGACATAAAGGATGTCGTGCCGAGCGCCCTCGGCTGCGAGGAATGCCTGAAGAGCGGCTCCTGGTGGGTGCATCTCAGACTCTGCCGCACCTGCGGCCATGTCGGCTGCTGCGACGACTCGCCCAACCGCCACGCCACCAAGCATTTCCACGCCACTCAGCATCCGGTCATCGAAGGCTACGATCCGCCCGAAGGCTGGGGCTGGTGCTATGTCGACGAGGTGTTCATCGACCTCGGCGACCGCACGACGGCGCAGAACGGCCCGATCCCGCGCTTTGTCTAGCGTGCACGGAATACCGCGAGCCTCTTGCCGGGTCGCCTACTTCACCGAACTGGTGACGGTCCGGTCGATGACGACGTGATCGCGGTCGTTGCCGGCAAGCGCGCCGATGATCAGCAGGCTGACGATGATCGGGACGAACAGGATCGCCACACGCGCCTGCACGTAGAAGATGGCGCGCCATTCATTGCGCTTTTCGGGGCTGTCGTTCATCGCGCTCACTCTGTCCTGCCTCCCGAAGCGGGACATAGTAGCGAAGCGTTAAGCAACCTTTTCCGCAAACGTTAACCGGCGGATTTCGAACAGGCCAATCTGCCAATCGGATCAGGCAATCGGCAACGCGAACAGCCGGCCGCCGGAAGGCACGACGTCGTCGATGCCGGCGAGCCGCAGGCAGTGCCAGGCCATGGCGTGGTTGGACGAGGTGACGGGAATGCCGATGCGCCGTTCGAGATCCGCCACCGCCTCGGCGACGCGCAGGCTGGTGCAGGAGATGAAGATCGCGTCCACGCCGGGCGCCGACGCCATGCGCTCGGCCGCGGCCTCGATCGAGGCGAGCGAGATGCGGGCCGCCTCGCGGTCGTCGCGCCGGTCGAAAGTGGCGACGGCGGCAATGTCGAGGCCGCGTCCGGTGAAATAGGTGACGAGGCCCTGGTTGATCTCGGGGGCATAAGGCGTCAGCAGGCCGATGCCCTTGGCGCCGAGCGCCTTGAAGGCGGCAAGCGCGCCCGTCACCGGCGTGGTGCAGGCGACGCCCGGCCGCGCCTTCCTGATCTCGGCGAAGACGGCTTCCTCGCCGAGCGTCATGGTGGCCGAGGTGCAGCCGAAGCCGACGACGTCGAGCGGGATGCTGGGCAGGATGAGGTCGACGGTCGGCGCGATGCGCGGGCCGATGGCGCGCAGCGTGTCGGGGGTGATGTCGTTGTCGTTGAAGAGGCGGGCCTCGTAGAAGGCGACGCCCGGAATGCGCACCAACGCGCGGAACTCATGCTCCAGCGTCTGGTCGGTGGCGAGGATCGCAAGCCCGATCGCCGCGCGCGAGGCAAGGCCGCCGTCGAGTTCGGACGGCAGCACGCCCAGATCGACCGGCTTGGGATCGACCGGTCCCGAAGATTGAGGGCGGGTAGCAGCCGCGCTGATAGACATGGCATTCCCTTTCTTGGCCGATCCCCCGGGATCATGCTCTCAATTCAAAAGACCGTCCATCGAGATGGCCGGTTTGCGGCCGGCGATCAGGTCGGCGGTGATGCGCGCCGAGCCATGCGACATGGTCCAGCCGATATGGCCGTGCCCGGTGTTGAGATAGAGATTGCCGAGGCGGCGGCACCCGAATTCGGGCAGATTGTTCGGCGTCATCGGCCTCAAGCCCGCCCACATCTCGGCGCGGTCATAGTCGGCGCCCTCGGGATAAAGCTCCTGCGTCACGCCCTTCATGAAGGCGAAATCGGCCGGCCTGTGGCTGGTGTCGTAGCCGGCGAATTCCGCCGTCGCGGTGACGCGCAGCCGGTCACCGAAGCGCGACACGGCGACCAGATTGTGCTCGTCGATCGCCGCTATGGTCGGCGGCCGAGGCCGGTTGCCGATCGGAATGGTCAGCGAATAACCCTTGATCGGGTAGATCGGCAGGCTGATACCGACGGTCTTCGCGATCAGCGGGCTGTAGGAGCCGAGCGCCAGCACATAGCCGTCGCCCTTGACGCTGCCCTTGTCGGTCAGCACCTGTGCCACGCCATCGCCCGAGGTCTCGATGCCGATGATGGTCGTGCCGGTGCGGATTTCGCCGCCGCGCTCGGCGACCTTCGCCGCGAGCGCCCGGGTGAATTTGGCCGGGTCACCGGTCTCATCGGTCGGGCAATGGATGCCGCCGGCGATCTCCCGCGCGGAAGCCAGCGACGGGTCGAGGGCGACGATGGCGTCGCGGTCGAGCACCTTGATCAGCTGGCCGTCTGATTCAAGCAGCCGCATATGCTCGACGCCTTTATCGAGCGCCTGCTGGCTGCGATAGAAATAGAGAATGCCGCGATCGTTGCGGTCGTAGTCGATCTGCTCGTCGGCAATCACCTCGTGCAGCACGCTCTGCGAATAGACGGCAAGCCGATGCTTGAGCAGCGTGTTGCGCCTGGCCTTCTCGGCCGTGCATTCCATCAGGAACAGCCACGACCAGCTGTAAAGCCTCGGATCGGCCGCCAGCTTGAAGCGCAGCGCCTGGTCCTTCAGCACCAGCGATTTCAACAGGATTAATGGCGCCCTGGGCGACGACCAGACGAAGGAATGTCCCGGCGCGATCATGCCGGCATTGCCCCAGCTGGTCTCGGCGGCGACTTGGCTCTGGCGCTCGAGGACGACCACCTCGTGCCCGTCCTTCTGCAGCTGATAGGCAGTGGTGACGCCGACAACGCCGCCACCCAACACGATCACGCGCATCACGCCTCCGGAGATCGCATGTTGGCAGGCAGTTTAGTCGGTGGATTGCGGTCTGCAATGGCACAGGCACCGAGATGTCGGCGGGACAGCGCCCCTCTCTGGCCTGTCGGCCATCTCCCCCTCAAGGGGGCAGATCAGATGTCACGGCGGCTTTCGCAAATTACCGGCGTTGCAGCAAGGGTGAGGCGATGAAACAGCCAATCTCCCCCCTCGTGGGGGAGATGTCCGGCAGGACAGAGGGGGGCGCGAAGGATCACAACGATTGATCCTCGAAGGCACTCACCCCCGCAACGCCTGCTCCAGATCCGCGATCAGATCGTCGCCATCCTCGATTCCACAGGACAGCCTGACCAGCGAATCCGATATCCCAATCGCCCCGCGCTTCTCCGCGGGGATCGAGCCGTGCGTCATCAGCGCCGGATGCTCGATCAGGCTTTCGACGCCGCCGAGGCTTTCGGCGAGCGTGAAAAGCTGCGTGCGTTCGAGGAAGCGTTTGGTGCCGGCGAGGTCGCGGTCGAGGTCGACCGAGATCATGCCGCCGAAGGCGTGCATCTGGCGCTTGGCGATCTCGTGCTGCGGGTGGCTCGCCAGCCCGGGGTAGACGACGCGGCGCACGTCCTTGCGGGCTTCCAGCCACTGCGCGATCTTCAGGCCGTTGGCGGAATGGCGCTCCATCCGAAGCGCCAGCGTCTTGATGCCGCGCAGCGCCAGAAAACTGTCGAACGGGCCGGAAATGGCGCCGATGGCGTTCTGCAGGAATTTCAGCCGATCGGCCAAATCCTTGTCGTCGCCGACGACCGCCACGCCGCCGACCATGTCGGAATGTCCGTTCAAGTATTTCGTCGTCGAGTGGACGACGATGTCGATGCCGAGCTCCAGCGGCCGCTGGATGTAGGGGCTGGCAAAAGTGTTGTCGGCGACAGTCAGCAGGCCTTTGCGCCTGGCCAGCGCCGCCAGGCCTTCGAGGTCGACGACGCGCAGCAGCGGGTTGGTCGGCGTCTCGACCCAGAGCAGCTTTGTCTCAGAGCGGATCGCACTCTCGACGGCGGCAAGATCGGTGAAGTCGGCGAAGCTGACCTGCAGGCCGGCGGAACGCTTGCGCACCCGCTCCATGAGCCGGAACGAGCCGCCATAGATGTCGTCGGTGGCCACCACATGGACGCCGGCGTCGAAAAGCTCCAGCACCGTGGCTATCGCGGCCAGGCCTGAGGCGAAGGCGAAGGCCGCGGTGCCGCTTTCGAGGTCGGCGACGGCCCGTTCGAAGGCGAAGCGCGTCGGGTTCTGGCTGCGAGCATACTCAAAACCCTTGTGCACGCCGGGTGACTGCTGGCCATAGGTGGAGGTGGCGTAGATCGGCACCATCACCGCGCCGGTCAGCGGATCGTGGCTCTGGCCGCCATGGATGGTGCGAGTGGAAAAGGCCAGGCGGTTCTTGCCGTTCGAAGTCATTTTGCGCGACGCCTCAGATGGTTGATCAGGTCGATACGGGTGATCAGGCCGATGAATTCGTCGCCCTCGAAGACGATGGCGACCTCGTTGCGGTCGAAGACGGGGAGCAGCGCGTCGAGCGTCTGGCTGGCCTGCAGCGTGTGCAGGTTCGAGGTCATGGCCGTGCGCACCGGGGCGTTGAAGCGATCCCAGCGGCCGTCATAGGGGCCGTCGACCTTGGCCAGGATATCGCTCTCGTCGACGATGCCGACGAGCTTGCCGTCATCCAGCACCGGTAGCTGCGAGACATCGGAGCGGCGCATGCGGCCATAGGCGTTGAGCAGGGTTTCCTCGGGGCCAACGGTCACGATGTCACCAGTGCGCGGCGAGCGCATGACGAGGTCGCGCAGGTCGCCGTGCTGCTCTTGGTCGGCCAAGCCCTGCTCGGCGAGCCAGATGTCGTCGAAGACCTTCGACAGATATTTGTTGCCGCTGTCGCAGACGAGGGTGACCACGCGTTTGGCCGTCGTCTGATCGCGGCAGTAGCGCAGTGCCGCCGACAGAAGCGTGCCGGAGGACGAGCCGGCCAGGATGCCTTCCTTGGACAGCAGGTCGCGCACCGCCAGCATGCTCTGCTTGTCGGGGATGGAATAGGCTTTCTTGACCAGCGACAGATCGGCGTTGGGCGGCACGAAATCCTCGCCGATGCCTTCGACGGTCCAGCTGCCGGCCTCTGTCATCTTGCCGGTCTTGATCAACGGCGCCAGCACCGAGCCGACCGGATCGGCAAGCACCATCTCGGTCTTCGGCGAATGCTTCGCGAAAAAGCGGCCGACACCGGTGAGCGTGCCGCCGGAACCGACGCCGACCACCACCGCGTCGACATCGCCTTCGAGTTGCGAAAAGATTTCCGGGCCGGTGGTGCTTTCGTGCGCCAGCGGATTGGCGGGATTGGCGAACTGGTTGGCATAGAAGGCGCCGGGAATTTCGGCGGCGATCTTCTCGGCCATGTCCTGGTAATATTCGGGATGGCCCTTGCCGACATCGGAGCGGGTCATGCGCACCTCGGCGCCCAGAGCGCGCAGATGCTGGATCTTCTCGCGCGACATCTTGTCGGGCACGACGAGGATGATGCGGTAGCCCTTGGGAATGCCGACCTGGGCGAGGCCGAGGCCGGTGTTGCCGGCGGTGGCCTCGACGATGGTGCCGCCGCGCTTCAGCCTGCCATCCTCCTCGGCGGCCGCGATCATCGACAGCGCGATGCGGTCCTTGATCGAGCCACCGGGGTTCTGGCTCTCGAGCTTGATGAACAGCCGGCACTTGCCGGTATCGAATTTGGTGAGCTCGACCACCGGTGTCTGGCCGATCAGGTCGAGCACGGAGGCGTAAGGCGGACGCAACCGCGACAAAGCGCTTTCCGCGCCGTCCGGCGCCGCTTTCCTGTGCACGCTCATCTCGGACCCTCCATGGGAAGCAGTTCCGACGGGATCGGCCGTCACCAGTCTGCGCATGATGCCGCCGAACGCCATGCCGGGTTCACAGATCACACGCTGTTGTCTTTTCCAGCCCTTTTCATCCGGAAAGAAGATAGATCGTGCCATTCCGGCGACGAGTGGCGGAATGGAATTTCACGGGCGGCGCAGCACACCGCCTCTAAATGTTGAAAGCCGGCGGGACAGCGCCCCCCTCTGTCCTGCCGGACATCTCCCCCACAAGGGGGGAGATTGGAGCTCGACCCTTGGCGCCCTTGCTTGCAAATGTTGGCGATTGGCGAAAGCCGACGCGACATCTGATCTCCCCACCTGTGGGGGAGATGGCCGGCAGGCCAGAGGGGGGCGCCGTAGAGCGCCGACCTCAGCAGAAATTTCACCCCAGCAACTGCTTGCTGAGCTTCGCGCGTTGCGCGCGGATGTCGGGATGGCGTCGATCTCGAAGAGGTGCCCCGGCGTCAGCGGTCCGACGGCGGGAGTCTGCGCGCGTCGCTTCGACCGTCCAACCGGACGCGCGGCGCCATCTTGCCGGTCGGCTCAAACGCGCGGGCGGTTTGCCCAACGGAGGCCGATCAGCGCCAGTAAATTCCTGATCAGTCGCATCGGCGAGATCCCCGCGCAAAGTCGATCCTTCACCGGAACGCGCGCGCAGTAAAGGAGCGGAAGGAAGCGAAGCAATCGCTTCCGCTTTTACTTGCGCCCCGAGGGCCGTTCCTACTCGGGACTTCCTGCGAAACCGGGTCGGTCTCCATGAAGAATACGCTGGCGCTCGCGGGAGATGTCATGACAAACTGTTTCGCGGCGACTCCAAACGTGTGCCTTTGCCATGGAACCGCCAGACGCTTGCCGCATTTCATGCCTCATTCGGCACTTACGGCGGGTTGTCTATAACGGAGCCCACCCCTAAAAGATGAATAAAACCAACCGCACCGCGCTTGTCGCGGCAACGATCGCGGCTGGCCTGATGGC
>NZ_RZST01000219.1:0-10162 GCF_003997575.1 Mesorhizobium sp. M1A.F.Ca.IN.022.07.1.1 | reverse complement strand
CGTCGCGGGCGACCCCTCCCGGCCCTTCGGGCCACCCTCCCTCAAGGGGAGGGGAACGCCGAGCATTTCTAGAACGCTTCCGCCGGCAGCGCCATTAGCGTATCCGCGCCACTGGAAATGCGGGCGAGGCGCGTCGCGCTCTCCGGCATGATCCGCTCCATGAAGAAGCGCGCCGTCACCAGCTTGTTGTCGTAGAACGACGCGGCCCCATTGGCACCTTCGGCGAGCTTCGTTTGGGCGGCCTTGGCCATCTGGCCCCACATGTAGCCCAATGCCACCAGGCCGAAGAGATGCATGTAGTCGGTCGAGGCGGCGCCCGCATTGTCGGGCTTGGCCATGGCATTCTGCACCAGCCACATGGTCGCCGCCTGCAGGTCGTTAAGGCCCTTCTTCAGCGCCTTGGTGAAGGGCGCCATCTTGTCGTCGGCGCGGTTTTCCTCGCAGAATTCGCCGACCTCCTTGAAGAAGGCCTGCACGGCGCGGCCGCCATTCTGCGCCAGCTTGCGGCCGACCAGATCAAGCGCCTGAATGCCGTTGGCGCCTTCATAGATCATGGCGATGCGGGCATCGCGGACGAACTGGCTCATGCCGTGTTCTTCGATGTAGCCGTGGCCGCCGAACACCTGCTGCGCCATCACGGCGTGATCGAAGCCCTTGTCAGTCAGCACGCCCTTGACCACCGGCGTCAGCAGACCGGTGTAGTCGTCGGCCGACTGGCGGTCCCTTTCGTCACCGGAGCGGTGCGCGACGTCCGACTTGATCGCCGTCCACAGCGCCAGCGCTCGGCCGCCCTCGTTGAACGCCTTCATAGTCATCAGCGAGCGGCGGATATCGGGATGGACGATGATCGGGTCGGCCTTCTTGTCCGGTGCCTTGATGCCCGACAGCGAGCGCCCCTGGAGGCGGTCCTTGGCGTAAGACACCGCGTTCTGATAGGCGATCTCCGAGACCGAGAGCCCTTGCAGACCAACGCCCAGGCGGGCCTCGTTCATCATCGTGAACATGGCCTTCAGGCCACCGTTCAACTCGCCGAGCAAAGTGCCTTCGGCCTCGTCATAGTTCATGACGCAGGTCGAGTTGCCGTGGATGCCCATCTTCTCCTCGATCGAGCCGCAGGAGAGCGCGTTGCGCGCGCTGACATTGCCCGAGTCGTCGAGCTTGAACTTCGGCACGATGAACAGGGAGATGCCTTTGACGCCTTCCGGCGCCCCTTCGACGCGGGCCAGCACCAGATGGACGATGTTGTCGGCCATGTCGTGCTCGCCGGCGGAGATGAATATCTTCTGGCCGGAAATCCTGTAGGTGCCGTCGCCATTGGGCACCGCCTTGGTGCGCAGCAGGCCGAGATCGGTGCCGCAATGCGGCTCGGTGAGATTCATGGTGCCGGTCCAGGCGCCCTCGATCAGCCTGGGCAACCAGGTGGCCTTCTGCTCGTCCGTGCCATGGGTGACAATGGCCGCGATCGCGCCCTGCGTGAGGCCGGGATACATCATCAGCGCCATATTGGCGGACACCATGTATTCGGAGACCGCGGTGTGGACTGTATAGGGCAGACCCTGGCCACCGAACTCGGCCGGTGCCGCTAGGCCCATCCAACCGCCCTCGCTATACTGGCTGAAAGCGTCCTTGAATCCCTTGGGCGTGGTCACGCTACCGTCTTCATGGCGCACGCAGCCTTCCATGTCGCCGACCCGGTTCAGCGGATGCATGACGTTTTCGGCTAGCTTGGCGCCTTCGGCAAGGATCGCCTCGACGACGTCCGGCGTAGCGTCCGAGAAGCCCGGAAGATTAGAATAGCGCTGGTAGCCGAGCACGTCGTTGAGCACGAACAGCGTGTCCTGGACGGGCGCCCTGTAGATCGTCATGCCTTCCTCCACCCTTGCGGTCCCGGCCGGCCAGCAAGTTTCCGATCCGGATGTGGATGGGAGGCCGAGCCAATGTCGATGCCCCCGATAGCAAATATTGACGTTTGCGTAAACGTCAACTTCGTCGCAGCCCGAAATTTTTGATTAGCGCTCGCTCCAAGGCAACAAAAAAGCCGCGCGGCTGCAGCCACGCGGCTTTCTCTATCCTAGGCTATGCCGTTAGCGTGAGATCAGCCGGCGGCGCTTGCCTGCGGCGCGGCCCGCTCGGCCAGCATCTGGCGAACGATCGCCATCGAATTGCTCAGGTCGCTGATAGCCTCATCGATCAGCGCGCGCTGCTTCTGCAAGCGGGCAAGCTGCTTCTCGGACTTGTCGAGCGCCAGCCGCAACTGCTTGGTGTTGGATCCGGTCGGATCGTAAAGATCCATCATCTGCTTGACGTCCCGCAGCGAGAAACCGACCTTGCGGCCGAGCAGGATCAGCTTCAGCCGGGCCTTGTCGCGGCGCGTGTAGAGACGGGTCGAGCCGTCGCGCTTCGGATTGAGCAGGCCCTTGTCCTCGTAGAATCGCAGCGTGCGCAAGGTCACGCCGTACTTCTTGGCCATCTCGCCGATACGGACGAATTCTTCGTCGGTCTCGACCGATATGTGATTGCTATTGGCCGCGGCTTCGCCGGGCGAAACAAGTTTCATGGTCACTGGCTTTCCCCTGATGGCGTCGCGGTCACGGACCAAAACGTCGCCTGAGTGGAAGCGGGGGCGTGCTTCCAATCGTGGTTTCGACACTTCAATCGCAAGAGGCACGGCTTCGCACCTTTTACGTTTACGTCAATTCTATACCGACAGCCGGCACCTGACGCAAGGGCGTTGTCGGAAACAGAGCTTTATGCCGCACTCGGATGCCACCGGGCGGGGCAGGATTATGTGCCACTTCTTAAGCTTGGTTAACGCCTTGTTTACCACGTTGGGCGAAATGTGCGCATGTCGGTCACCCGTGTTTATCCTGTAGCGAATTTTTCACGGTTTTCGAAGCGTGGGTGAGAAACCCGGGAAGCCCGTCTTCCTCCGCAGCAAAACCGCGCGGACGCCTTCGTTCCCGGCAGACTCTGGGAAACCGGTCTCAGCCGGTCATTCTGAACACGGGCGCATCGATGAACAGCAAGCGGTCCTATCTCGATACACTCAACGCCGGTAGGCAGCGCCGGTCGCAGACCTCGCTGGAGGATCTGAGCCGCTCGCTCGAAACGCTGGAGCAGCGGCTGGAGCGGACGCGCAGCGACACGCCCGAGCGCCCCGATCCGCGGCGGCCGGCTCCCGAGCCGCGCTATGCGGCCGCGCAACCTTATGGTTCGCCCCGCTGGTACGAGGAACCCTACACCACGCAGAGGGACCAAAATCGCGGACCGCAAAACCGCGGGCCGCAGAACCCGGCGGCCGCAGCTTCCGACTTCGGCCCCAATTATCAAGCCATTGCCCGCGACATCGACCGGGTGCGCGGACAGGAAGACGGCGTCGCGATGGTTGGCAAGATCGCGGTCGAATTGCGCGGACTGCGCGAGGAGTTGCGCCATCAGATGACCGCCGGCCTGCAGCGCGAATTCGACGCGCTGCGTCAGGATATCGATCGCGCCATGCAGGCGGCGAGCCAGCATGGTGCCCCCGCCGACAAGAACAGCGCCGAGCTCGGCCTCGAGTTCGAACGGCTTTCCGGCGCCATCCACACGCTTGCCGAAAAAAGCGACGATCGCAGCGTCAACCTGCTGCGGCTGGAGTTGGAGCAGGTCAAGGCGGCGCTCGACACGCTGGCGCGCGAGGAAAGCGTGCGGGCCGTCGACCAAGGCGTGCAGGCCGTCGACCGCCGCTGGGACGATTTCGATCGCCGCTGGAGCGCCTTCGAGGATCGCGTCGACGCCGACCAGCGCCAGCGCGCCGAGGGTCCCAACCTTTCGGCGCTGACCGACCGCCTCGAACAGATCAGCAGCGCGGTCAACAACCTGCCGCAATCGCTGTCGCTCGCCTCGCTGGAGGAAAAGGTGCGCACCCTCGCCGGAGCGGTCGACCGTTTCGCCAGCCAGCAAACGATGCGCGGCGGCGAGACGCTTGCCATGATCGACGAGCGGCTGGACGAGATCTCGCGCGCCATCGTCGCCTCGACGGTGGCCGCGCAGGCCAATGCCTTCGATCCGGAAACCTTCGGGCGAATCGAGAAACGGATCGCCTCGCTGGCGGAGCAGATCGAGGAGGTCGCGCAGTCGCGTCCCGGCGCCGAGGTCATCGACCGCCTCAACCTTCTGTCCAGCCGTGTGGACGAGCTCGCTGGGCGCGCCCATCTGCCGGAGCAGGCGATGGAGCGTCTCGGCAAGCAAATTGCTTTGATCACCGACAAGATAGACCGCGCGCCGGCGATGCCCGACGCCGACCACATCTTCCAGGGCCTGGAGCAGCGTTTCGACGCGCTGTCCACGCTGCTCGAGCGCCGCCAGGGTGATGCCATCGAGCAGAGCAACCTGCTGTTCCGCGAACTCGAGCGGCGGCTGGACGAAGTCGCCGACAGGCTCGACCAGCGCATGCGGCAGGACGACGGCGCTGGCATCATGGAGGCGATCGACGCCCGCTTCACCGCGCTTGCCAAGCGCATCGAGACGCGCGCGCCCGATCCCGCCAACGAGATGGCGATCCGTGGCCTGGAAAGCCGGCTCGAGGACATCTCCAGCCGGCTGGAATCCTCCGCCGCGCAGGTCGCCGGCATTGATCCGGCACTGATCCGCAGCCTTGAGTCGCAGGTGACCGCCCTTTCGGCGCATCTTTCGAAGCCGAGCGCACCGCTTCCCGATTTCGAGGACATCAGCCCTCGCCTCGACGAGATCGAGAAGTCGCTGGCCGGCACGCGCGATTCCATCCTCACCGTCGCGCGCGAGGCTGCGGAGAACGCCGTGCGGTCCCTGGGCGAATCGAGTTCCGGCACGGCTGCTTCCAACGCAGCCGCCGTGAGCGGGCTCGCGCAGGACCTGAAGACGCTCGAAGCGCTCACCCGCCGTTCCGACGAGCGCAATTCGCGCACGTTCGAGGCGATCCACGACACGCTGCTCAAGATCGTCGACCGGCTCGGCTCGCTGGAGGCCGAAGGTCCCAGTGAAGCGGTCAGCGAACTGATCGACCCGCAGCCGGGCGGCAAGCGGGCCGCCCGCACCGGCAAGATCGCCGTCCAGGACGCGCCGTCGATGGATATCGACCAGCCGCTGCCACTGACCGGAGACATCGCCGATCCCGATGCGCGCGCCGCCTCCATCCTGCGCCACGATCCGGTTTCGCGAAACGAGCCGGCTGCACCGGGCGAACCTGTTACGCGTAGCGAACCTGTTACGCGTGGCGAATCTGTTACGCGTGGCGAACCTGTAATGCGCGGCGAAGCTGCCGCTCGCACGCCCGCCGAGGCCGCGGCCGCCGCCGCAATGGCTGCGCTCGGATCGGACGAAATTGGCGAGAAGGCTGAGACCACCGGCCGCAAGAAGTCGATGTTCAGCGGACTGGCGCGTGCCTTCAAGGGCAAGAAGAACGAGGACACGCCGCCGCTTGCCGGCTCGGCACCGGCCGGCGACGTTCCGACCGTCGACATCGACGAACCGCTCGATCCGAGAGCCGCCAACCGGCCGCTCGAACCTGGTTCCGGCGCGCCGGACCTCAACGCCATCATGAAGCGCGTGCGCGACGAGCGCGGCGGTCAGCCGGCCAAGCGCAGCGAGACAGATGCCGCCAAATCCGATTTCATCGCGGCCGCCCGCCGCGCGGCGCAGGCCGCCGCCGCGGAAGCCGACGCGCTGAAGCGGCAGTCGACGATGACCGGCCCGGTGAAGGCGCTCAGAATCGGCGATCTGCTCAAGGCGCGGCGGAAGCCCATCCTGATGGCGGCGGCCGCGATCATGATGGCACTGGCCGGCCTGCAGCTCGGCAAGGCCTTCTTCTCCGACCCCGCGCCGGTCGCCAGCAACGACGTCGCGCCGATGGTCTCCACCCAATCGGTCGAAACCGCCTCGCTCGATGTCAGCACACCCAAGCCCGACACGGACACTGCGAAGCCCGAGAGCGCGCCGACGCGTGCCGTCAGGCAGGCCGAGCCGTCGAAGGACGATCCAACGCCACAGGCCGCCTTTCAGCCATCCGCACCCGAAATACCCGCGGCCGCGGCGCCAGCCGAACCGGCGCCTGCTCCGGCGACTCCGTCCGCGCCAGCCCGGCCCGCGCCGATGGCTTCGGCGACACCGTCGGAGCCAGTCTCTCCGGCTGCGAACGGGCCTGCCATGGACACGGACGGCGACGCGCAACCCACCATCGGCCCGCCGCCGGCGAGCACAGCAATGCCCGGTGCCGCCGCAGCCGGTGCTTCCTCGGCCGGCACGCCGGCAACCACGTCCGCCGATACCACGGGCACCGTCTCGCCGGGCGGCGGCCAGACGGCAAGTTCGGCCACCAAGATCGATGTCCCGGCCGATATCGGTCCGGTGGCGCTGCACGACGCGGCCGCCGGCGGTGACGCCAAGGCGCTGTTCGAGATCGGCTCGCGCTACGCGGAATCGCGCGGCGTCAAGGAAGACATGGCGGCGGCCGCCAAATGGTATGAGAAATCCGCCGAACTGGGCTTCGCACCGGCCGAATACCGCATCGGCAATTTTTACGAGAAGGGCATCGGCGTCGCGCGCGACATCAAGAAAGCCAAGACCTATTACCAACTCGCGGCGGAACAGGGCAACGCCAGCGCCATGCACAATCTGGCGGTTCTGTTCGCGATGGCGGCGGACGGCGTGACCGACAATGAGTCGGCGGCGCACTGGTTCCAGGAGGCGGCCGACCTCGGCGTCAAGGACAGCCAGTTCAATCTCGGCATCCTTTCGGCCAAGGGCGTCGGCATGAAGCAGAACCTGGAGGAATCCTACAAATGGTTCGCTCTCGTCGCCAAGACCGGCGACAAGGACGCTGCGGCCAAACGCGACGAGATCGCCAATGCGCTCAGGCCCGAGCAGCTCGAGCGGGCGCGCGCCGCCACGGACCTGTGGAAGGCCAAGCCGCTCAACGCGGCCAGCAACTCGGCCGACATTCCGGAATCCTGGCAGGACAGCACGCCGCAGACCACCGCCGGCATCGACATGAAGAAGGCGGTGAAGAACATCCAGCTGATCCTCAATAAGAACGGCTATGATGCCGGCGGCGCCGACGGCGTTATGGGCGACAAGACCAAGAACGCGATCATGGCCTTTCAGACCGACAACAAGATGAAGCCGACCGGCGAGATCGACGCGCCGCTCGTCAAGGCGCTGCTTGCGCACAAATAACGGCAGGCGCGTCGCTTCCGCGACGGCTTGCCACAGATTTGCCTGTTAACTGATTGAGACGGTTTTCGTTTCGGCGCGGCGCCGGGGTTTGACCCCGGCGCCGCGCAAGAAAAAATTGGCTTTTCGGTGCGAAACTGCCGGGGACGGCGGCATTCGCCGACAGGCAAACTGATCGAGACAGACGGGTGGGCATCTATCTCCCGATCGCGGAAATTTCCGTCAACGTGTTCGTGCTGCTGGCGATGGGCGCGGCGGTGGGTTTCCTGTCGGGCATGTTCGGGGTCGGCGGCGGCTTCCTGATCACGCCGCTCCTGATCTTCTACAACATCCCGCCGGCGATCGCGGTGGCCACGGGGGCCAACCAGGTCATAGCCTCCTCCTTCTCCGGCGCGCTGTCGCACTTCAAGCGCGGCACGCTCGACTTCAAGCTCGGCGGAGTGCTTCTGGCCGGCGGCATTGTCGGCTCGACCGCCGGCATCTATGTCTTTGCGCTGCTGCGCCGGCTCGGCCAATTGGACCTCTTCATTTCGCTGCTCTACGTCGCGCTGCTCGGCACCGTTGGCGGGCTGATGCTGGTCGAGAGCGTCAACGCGCTGCGCGCCTCGCGCAGCGGCGCGGCGCCGGTGCTGAAGAAATCCGGCCAGCACAACTGGATCCACCGGCTGCCGTTCAAGATGCGCTTCCGCGCCTCGAAGCTGTTCGTCAGTATCATCCCGGTGCTCGGCCTCGGCGCGGCAATCGGCTTCCTGTCGTCGATCATGGGCGTCGGCGGCGGCTTCATCATGGTGCCGGCGCTGATCTACCTGCTCAAGGTGCCGACCAACGTCGTTATCGGCACCTCGCTGTTCCAGATCATCTTCACCTCGGCCTACACCACGCTGGTGCATGCCACGACGAACCAGACGGTCGACGTGATCCTGGCCTTCCTGCTGATGGCGGGCGGCGTTGCCGGCGCGCAATATGGCGCCAAGGCGGGCCAGCGGCTGCGGGGCGAGCAGTTGCGGGCGCTTCTGGCGCTGTTGGTTCTGGCCGTCGCCATCCGTCTGGCCATCGACCTCTTCGTGACGCCTCCCAATCGCTATTCGCTCGCGGGCCTGACCTGATGGGGCCGTTGAGAGCGTTCGCAGCCGCCATCCTGTCGCTCGCTGCCGCAGCACTGCCGGCGGCGGCACAGACGCCGGCGACGGAAAGCATCCAGATCGGCCTGTCGACCGACGCCATTTCGATTACCGCCGGGTTTTCCGGCGCTGACCTCACCATTTTCGGCTCGCTCGAAAATCCCGATCCGCTGATCGCGCGCCAGGGACGCTACGATGTCATCGTCGTGCTGGAGGGTCCCGCCCGCCCCGTCGTCGTGCGCCGCAAGGACAGGGTGCTCGGCGTCTGGATCAATCTGGAATCGGAGACTTTCGAGAACGTGCCGGTATCCTACTCGGTGGCGACGACCCGCCCGCTGCAGGACATCACCGAGCCGAACAGCTACAAGCAGCTGTCGCTCGGCGCTTCGAACCTCTACATGCAACCGGCCGAGCCCAGCGACAGCCCGATCACGATCGAGGAATTCACCTCGGCACTTCGCGAGCGCAAGACGGCGACCGGCCTTTACAGCGAGAATGTCGGGGGCGTCCAGTTCCTGTCGCAGAACCTGTTCCGCGCCACCGTCCGGCTCGCGCCCAACATCCCGGTCGGCACCCATAAGGCACGCGCCTTCCTGTTCAAGAGCGGCATGTTCGTGAAGGAGAGCTCGGCCCAGCTCGAAATCCGCAAGTCCGGTTTCGAACAGTCGATCTTCCGCGTCGCGCACGACTATTCCTTCCTCTACGGCGTGTTCGCCGTGTCCCTTGCCATGCTCACCGGCTGGCTCGGACGCATCGTTTTCCGCAAGGATTGACGTTTTTCGCGCGAATGAGGGTTCCCCTGTTCCCGGATTTGGGATAAGTCGCCGCCTCCCAACTCGGGGACAAGCACACATTCAATTCGGCAGAGCGGTCCGGCGACCGGGTGACGGCGCGTTTTTCGACGCCGGCGATGCGCTGCGACGAAACCAATGACAGGAGGCTGCTATGCATCCAGCATTCGGCGGCATCGATTTCGGCACGTCCAATTCCACAGTGGGCGTGATCCGCAACGGCCGGGCGCAACTGGTGGCGCTGGAGGGCGAACAGCCCACTTTGCCGAGCGCCGTCTTCTTCAACTTCGAGGACGGCCACACCTATTTCGGCCGCCGCGCAATCGCCGACTACACCGACAGCGTGGAGGGCCGGCTGATGCGCTCGCTGAAAAGCGTTCTCGGCAGCTCGCTCGCCAACGAGAAGACGCGCATCAAGGCGCGCCTGATCGGCTTCACCGACATCATCGGTTTATTCATCAGCCATTTGAAGAAGCGGCTGGAAGAGGATGCCGGCGGCCCGGTCGAACGCGTCGTGCTCGGCCGCCCCGTGCAGTTCGTCGATGACGATGCCGACGCCGACGCCAAAGCGCAAAGCGAGCTTGAAAAGGCAGCGCGCGCGCAGGGCTTCAAGCACATCGCCTTCCAGTTCGAGCCGATCGCGGCCGCACTCGACTACGAACAGAATGTCGCCCGCGAAGAGCTGGCGCTGATCGTCGACATGGGCGGCGGCACCTCCGACTTCTCGATCGTGCGCGTCTCGCCGGAGCGCGCCCGCTCGGACGACCGCAAGGGCGACATATTGGCCAATCGCGGCATCCATATCGGCGGCACGGATTTCGACCGGCTGCTTAGCACCGCCCATATCATGCCCGAGCTCGGCTATCTGACCCCGACCAAGGACGGCAAGCGCAATCTGCCGGCAAGTTATTTCATCGACCTCGCCACCTGGCAGCGCATCAATCTCATTTACACCGCGAAGGCGATGTCGGATTTGAAGCAGATCCGCTTCGAAGCCGAGCGCGCCGATCTCGTCGACCGCTTCATCCACATTGTCGAGCATCGTTACGGCCATGCGATGGC
>NZ_RZST01000218.1:0-10177 GCF_003997575.1 Mesorhizobium sp. M1A.F.Ca.IN.022.07.1.1 | reverse complement strand
GCCAGTGCCTATGCGCCTCTCGAAGTCCGCCCGGCGGCAAGTTCCGCGAGTGGAGAGGCTACCCCCGGCGTCGATCCGATCCGGATCGACCCGATCCAGGTTGACCCGATTCAGACTGGGGCGATCGTTCCGGGCGTGTTCGGGTCGGTCGCCTTGTCCATGCGCAACTTCCCGGTCGCCGCGCGCTGGGCGCCTGTCTACAAGGCGATTATCGACTGCACGGCCGGAAGTGCCTGCGATCGTGAGAACGCTGCGTTTGGGGAGATCGTCGGCATTGCAGCCAACAAGGCTTTTCGCGACAAGCTGGACTTCGTCAACAGCAGCATCAACCGGCTGATCGCCTATCGCAAGGACAGCGTCGTCTACGGCAAGCTCGACTACTGGGCGAAGCCGTCGGAGATCCTCGAGCATCGCGCCGGCGATTGCGAGGATTTCGCGATCCTGAAGATGGCGGCGCTGTTGCGCGCCGGGATCCCGGCGCAGAGCATGTCGCTCGTCGTGCTGCAGGATCGCCGCCGGAAATTCTTCCACGCGGTGCTGTCGGTGAGCACCGGAAGCGGCACCTTCATCCTGGACAGCCTCAGCAACGTTGTGGCGATGGACCGCGATCTTCCCGATTATGTCCCGCTCTATTCATTCAGCACCGACCGAGCCTGGATCCACGGCACGAAAGCCGGCGCACAGATCGCCGACATCGCTGGTGGTTTCGCGACAGTGGCGCCCGGCGAAGGCGCTTCGCCCGATGTGACGGTCACGTCGGCAGGCTCCGGTTTCGGAGCGAAGTAGGCGGCTTGCCTCTTCAACCGTTGAAGACGAACGCCATCAACAGCTCCGGCTCTGTGACCGGCGCGCGCACCGCGCTGAGCTGGCCCCTGTAGCGGCGCTCGCCGGCGCCGATGACGAAGCCGGTGGTGACGGGTGTCTCGCCATTGGCGTCGAGCCGGGCAAAAACGTCGACGACGTTGAGGTCCAGCGCCAGCTTGAGGTCCTGCCTGCCGTCGTCGCCCGGCGCGTTCGGCAGCTGGCGCCTGACCAATTGCTGGAACGGGGCATTGAAGGTCAGGATCTTCTTCGACGAAGACAGCGCGAAGGCGGGCGAGGGGCAGGCGACCAGGATCGCGTTGATGGTCCGGATCGAGGCGAGCTTGCGCAGTTCCATGCTTTCCTCGGCGAGGCCGCGCATGCATGCGACCCGGATCGCCGATGTGAGATTGCCCTGGTCGGGATGATTTTCGGCGATCTCCTCGACCAGCATGCCGATCGTGCATTTGCGGCTTTCGGCCATCTGCTTCAGCGACACCCAGAAGGCTCGCTCCAGCCGGATGCCGCGGCGCACGCCGCCACGCGCCACGACGCGGAACTCCGGGCCGAAATCTTCGGCTGCGAGCGGCGGCAGCAGCCGGTCGCGCGGAGTGTCGGGGCGTGCGGCGCTATCGTTCACTCATCGCCTCCTGGCGCGCCTTGTTGATGGGCTTCAAAAGATAGTTGAGGATCGTCTTGCGCCCGGTCTTGATATCGACCGAGCAGATCATGCCGGGGATAATCGAATAAGTCTTGCCGTTCCTTTGCAGCGTGGATTTCTCGGTCGCGACGCGCACTTGATAGTAGGGCTCGCCCGTCTTCTGGTCGACCAGGCTGTCGGCGGTGATGTTGGAGACCTTGCCTTCGATGCCGCCGAAGATCGAGAAGTCGTAGGCCGTGACCTTGATCAGCGCGTCCTGGTCCGGCTGGATGAAGGCGACGTCGCGCGGCGAGACCCGCGCCTCGACCAGCAGCGTCTCCGAGGTCGGCACGATGCCGGCCACGACCGCGCCCGGCTGGACGAAAGCGCCGAGCGTGTTGACATCGAGCGTGTTGACGATGCCGTCGACAGGCGAGCGGATATCGGTCCGCGCCACCTTGTCGGTGGCGCCGCGAATGGTTTCGTCCACCACAGAGAGGTCCGCCAGCGCCTGCGTCAAGTCGCTCAATGCTTCCTGCTGCAATTGCAGGCCGAGCTCGTCGACTTGAAGCTGCGCCTCGGTGATGGCCGCCTTGCTCTTCTTGATGGTCTCTCCGGCAAGGTTGAGCTGCCCGCGGAGATCGGTCTGCTCCCGCTCGACGCGAATCTGTTCGGTCCTGGCCATCAGGCCTTTCTTGACCATCGATTCGACGAGCGCCGTTTCCTGGTCGCTGACGGCGAGGCTCTTGGACAGGCGGTCTGAATTGGCGGTTGCCTCGTCCAGTTCCTTCTCGCGCTGATCGAGACGCGACTTCAGCACGGACAGCTTGACTTGGAAGTTGTCCCGGCGCGCAACGAGCAGCTTCTGCTCGTTGTCGCAGATCTCCGGGGCAGTCTTCTGGATGTCGGACGGACAGGGGAACGCGCCCTCGAGATTGCCGCTCTGCTCGAATTTGAGCCTGGCAATGCGCGCCTGCAACGCCCGCGCCTTGGCCTGCTCCTCACCCAGGCTCGAGGTGTTGCCTGTGTTGTCGAGGCGGATGATCAGATCGTTCTTCCTGACGGTCTGGCCAATCTTGACAGCGATTTCCTGGACGACGCCGGCTTCGCTCGCCTGGATGATCTGCGTCTTGGAAGCAGGAATGACCTTGCCGTCGCCGCGCGCGATCTCATCGACCTCGGCAAAGGATGCCCAGGCGGTGAAGGCCACGAACAGTGCCCCTATGATGTATACGGACGCCGAAGCGAAAAGCGGCGGCCGGTCGTCTTTTGCTAACATTCCCCAACGTCC
Organism: Mesorhizobium sp. M1A.F.Ca.IN.022.07.1.1; assembly: GCF_003997575.1. Taxonomy (NCBI): domain Bacteria; kingdom Pseudomonadati; phylum Pseudomonadota; class Alphaproteobacteria; order Hyphomicrobiales; family Phyllobacteriaceae; genus Mesorhizobium; species Mesorhizobium sp. M1A.F.Ca.IN.022.07.1.1. Next base: position 7,445 of record NZ_RZST01000218.1, on the reverse strand, counting down.
CGGTCAGGCATTCGCCTTTTGCAATGCCTGGATGACTTGTTCCTTTGCTCCGTCCGCGACCACGCGCCCCTGCTCGATGACGATGAGGCGGTCGACTAGCTCCAGCATGCTGTAGCGATGGGTCGACACGATCAGCGTCGTGTTGCGGTCGAACGCCACCTTGAGCTGCCTGATCAACTGCCGTTCCGAGGCCAGGTCCATCGAACCCGATGGCTCGTCCAGGAACACGATTTTCGGTTTGGTCAGCAACAGCCGCGCGATCGCCACGGCCTGCCTCTGGCCGCCCGACAGATTGGTGCCACGCTCGCCGACATTCATGTCGTAGCCGCGCGGATGGCGAGAGACGAAATCGTCGACGCCCGCGGCCTTCGCCGCATCGATGATTTCCTCGTCGGTCGCGTCCGGCGCGGCCATCAGGAGGTTTTCCTTGATCGTGCCCGAAAACAGGTCGCCGGCCTGCGCGACGATACCGACCGCGGCACGAACTTCGGACGGGTGGTATTGGCGGATGTCGATGCCGTCGAGCAGCAGTTCTCCGGACGTCGGCAGGAACAGCCGGCCGATTAGGCGCCCCATTGTGGTCTTGCCGGAGCCGATGCGGCCGATGATGCCGATGCGCTCGCCGGGGCGGATTGCAATGTTGAGCCCGTTCAGAACCTCGTTTTCGGTGCCTGGATAGGCGAAGCCGACATTCTTGAACAGCATCGCGCCGCTGCGGATCGGCCGGTTGACGAAGCCGACCGTGTCGGGCCGGTCCTCCGGCTGCGACATGATCGTATTGACGATCCTGAGCGACAGCACGGCTTGCCGGAAGCGGGAGAGTGTGATGGCGATCTGGCCGAGCGGCGCGACCGCGCGGCCCGCCAGCATGACCGTGCCGATAATCGCGCCGGTCGAGACCTGGCCTTCCGAGAAGGCATAGGCGCCGGCAACCACCAGGGCGACGGTCACGAATTGCTGGATGGCGCCGGTGATGTTGCCGGCAGCGGCGGAAAGCTCCTTGATCTTCTCCGAGGTGTTGGCGGCGTTCTTCGAGTGCTCGCCCCATTTGCGCAGCAGATAGGCCTCGGCGCGCAGCGACTTGATCGTCTCCAGCGTGGAAATGGACTCGACCAGGAGCGCCTGGCGCTGGGCAGATTCGTTCATCGAGGCGGCGACCCGCCTGCCGATGCGACTCTGTGTCACCAGACCGACAATGACGGCGATGACGAAGGCGAGCGCCGGTATGATCGCCAGCCAGCCGCCAATAGCGTAGATGACCAGCAGGAAGACGAAGACGAAAACCGTGTCGATGAAGACGCTTATGGTATTCGAGGTGAAGAACTCGCGCACGAACTCATATTGTGTGACGCGATTCGCGTATTCGCCGGTCGATCCCGGCCGCGCCGAAAGCGACGAGTTGAGCACTTTCTCGAACAGCAGATAGGAAATCCTGAGATCCGCCTTGCGCCCGGCATAGTCGATAAGCGAGGCACGGGCCGTCTTCAGCAACAGGTCGAACAGGATGGCCGCGCCGATCCCGAGCGCCAGCACCCAGAGCGTCGAGATCGCCTTGTTCGGCAGGATGCGGTCGTAGACGTTCATGGTGAAGATCGGCGAGGCGATCGCCAAGAGGTTGATGAAGACCGCCGACAGCACGACCTTCGAGTAAGTGCGCCAGAACGCCCCCATCGTTCCGGTCAGCCAATGGCGTCTTTCGATCCTCGGCGCCGTGCCGACCGTCATCTCCTCGGCGGTGTTGGCATAGGTGATCGAGAATGAGGCGCCACCGCTGATGTAGCTTTCGGCAAGCTCCGATTTGCCGATCGTGGTGCGGCCGTTTTCCTGCGGCGCCGTTAGAAATTGCCCAGTTTCCGTTTCGGCGAGCAACGCAACCGGCAGTTGGCTGGCGCGGAAGACGATGGCCGGAAGATCGACCCGGCCGCGCACGAAATCGCGATGGTTGAACGCCTGGACCTCGAGACCGATCCGTTCGGCCAGATGCCTGATGTTGTCCGGCTCGATCAGCGTGTCCGAAATCGGCACCCCGGCAAACAGCACGGTCTCGGCGCTCGGCCGGCCAAGATAGGCTGCAATCGCCGAGAAGCAGGCTTTGAAAGCCTCCTTGGGCGAGACGATATTAGGTTGCTGGTTCACGATCCGCCCCGAAGGACCAGAGATCGATGCTTACATCGGCTGCTTCTTCCTGACCGGCGCGAGGATGTCGAACGGCAGATCGTTCTTCTGCTCCGATGGTGTGCGCGCATAGGTTTCGGTATCGGCTGTCGCCGGCGTGCCGAATTCGCTACGCGCGTAGGCGGCTGCCTGCTTGGCCGGCTGGATGTTCAGCGTCTTCAGCAACTCCCCGGTCGCGGCCAGCAGCCGGTATTGGGCAAACAGCGACGCGTAGGACGAGGTATCGGCAAGCGTCGCGGTGTTGAAGCGCGTGTTCTGCGCATCCAGCACGTCGAGCAGCGAGCGCTGTCCGACCTTGAACTGCTCGCGGTACGAGGCAACCAGCCTTTCGTTGGTTGCTGCCTGCAGCCGCAGCGTCTGCGCAAGTTCCGCCTGGCGGAAGCGGCGGTCCCAAGATGTGCGGACGGCTTCCTCGATCTCGCGCAGCACCTGATGCAGCGCAAGGCGCTGCTCGCTGGTGCGGCGGATCTGCTCCTGCTCGTTGGCTTTGTCGATGCCGCCGCGATAGAGATTCCAGCGCAGCACCACCCGAGCCTGCAGGTCGCTGGTGTCGCCGTCGTCGCCGTCGATGTCATAGCCGCCCCGTGCGACACCCTCGGCGGTGATGGTGGGGCCGTATTTCGCCCGCGCGGCGTCGACCAGCGACGCGGCAGCATCGATGTCGCTGTTGGCCATGTGGACGCGCGGATTGTTCTGTCTGGCAAGCCCGATCGCGTCATCGAGCGAGCGCGGCAGCGCGCCGGCCACATCGGCCGGCCGCGACGGGTTGGTCAGCGGCTTGCCGACATTCTTGAAGAAGCGGATCTTGGCCGCTTCCAGTTCCTCGGTCGCCTCCTGCATCCGCGCCTTGGCGGCGTAAAGCCGCTCCTCGGCCTGCTGCCGGTCGGCATCGTTGAGCGCGCCGCCCGCGATGCCTTGCTTGATGTCGCCGAGTATAGACTGATGGAAGCCGAGGTTCTTCTTCGCTTCGGCGACGATCGACGCCTGCAGCATGTATTCGAGATAGTCCTGGACGACGGCAAGCCCGATGAATTCGGACCGTTCCAGCACCCTGAAGGAAGCTCCGTCGACGCGCGAGGCCTGGCGGTTCAATTCGGCCCGTCTTGCGCCACTGTCATAGAGCGTCTGTGAGACGGTGAGGTCCGCTTCGTTTGGATAAAGCGCGTCATGATCCTCGTCGAGCGCTCGCCGGGAGTCGTTATCCAGACGGCGGACGCCGGTCGACGCTTCGAGATCGACGCTGGGAAGATAGAGCCCTTTCGCCTGGCGCAGCTCGAATTCGATGGCTTCGCGGTTTTCGATCGCCTGCCCAATCTCCGGATTGGATTCGACCGCGACTGCTACAGCTTCCTTGAGCGTGAGTGCGCTGGCGCTTCCGCAAGCCAGCATCGACACCGTCATGGCAAGCGCAAGGCGCCAGCCGACGGTCACTTTACCCGTCCTGGTCATTTCTACCCCGTGACTATCCCCGCGCCGTTTTGTTTTTGTCAGCGCTTATTTCGCCCAAGCCTGCCACCGGAGCTTGCAACGAGTATCTAGCAGATTTTTCGCGGATAGGAGGACTTATTGATTTAGAGCGCTCCAAAAGCACGGATTCCAGCCATTAGTCCCGGCGGATGTAGCAAAAATGGCACAGAAGACGATCGCCGCCGGGGGCGCCATTCAGTTGAAAGTGACCGCGAACACCATTTTCTCTAAATAAACAGTAAGTCCGCACAAAGGAATCGACCGAGGCGTCGCTCACCGTGCCAACTTTGGCGGTCAGATCGGCACTTGGCACGAACCGCGGCATCCGCCCTTCCTCCGGACATGGCCAAGGCTTTCAAACACCTGAAGGTTGCGGATCGTTGCGGGAAATCTGCGCCGGTCCTGCAAGACGTGCGCACGAAATTGCCATGGGTGGCTGGTTTTGTTGGCAAACGGGGATCGTTCCCTGTATTGCGGGCTGAAGCAAAGCATGGACGTTCTTGTATGACAAATGTCGCCCTGACCGGGCTTGCCCGCGATCTCGCCCGGCGCGCCACCGACGGCCGCCCCGTGCGCATCGGCGTCATCGGTTCCGGCGAGATGGGCACCGATCTGGTGACCCAGGGCATGCTGATGCCGGGCATTTCGATTGCGGCCATTTCCACGCGCCGCCCGCACACGGCTCGCGACGCGATCCGCATCGCCTATGGCGACGATGCAATGGCTGCAGAAGCCGAGACCGCCTCCAAGGTAAGCCAGGCGATAGAAAGCGGCAGGATCGCCATCACCTCGAACGAGATGCTGGTCACCAATCCGCTGATCGACGTCGTCATCGATGCCACTGGCAAACCCGGCGTCGCCGCCGATTTCGACCTGATGGCGATGCAGCATGGCAAGCATCTGGTGATGATGAATGTCGAGGCCGACGTGACCATCGGCTGCTACCTCAAGCAGCAGGCGGATCGGCTCGGCGTTGTTTATTCGGTCGGCGCCGGCGACGAGCCGTCGAGCTGCATGGAGCTGATCGAGTTCGCCTCGGCGCTCGGTTACACCATCGTCTCGGCCGGCAAGGGCAAGAACAACCCGCTCAACCACGACGCCGTTCCCGACGATTATCGGGATGAAGCGCTGCGCCGGAACATGAACCCGCGCATGCTGGTCGAGTTCGTGGACGGCTCCAAGACCATGGTCGAGATGTGCGCCATCGCCAACGCCACCGGCCTGGTGCCCGATGTTCCGGGCATGCATGGCCCGAAAGCCGACCGTGATCAGCTGGCCAAGGTGCTCATCCCGCGCGAGGACGGCGGCATCCTGGCGAAGAAGGGTATCGTCGACTACACGATCGGCAAGGGCGTGGCGCCTGGCGTCTTCGTCGTCGTTGAGGCGACGCATCCGCGCGTCGTCGAGCGCATGGACGATCTCCATGTCGGCCACGGCCCTTATTACAGCTTCTTCAGGCCGTACCACCTGACCTCGCTGGAGGTGCCGCTGACCGCAGCCCGCATCATGCTCTACGGCAAACCCGACATGGTGCCGCTGCCTAAACCGGTGGCCGAGGTCTGCGCGGTCGCCAAGCGCGACCTCGCCGCAGGCGAGATCTTCGACGCCATCGGCGAGACCTGCTACCGCTCCTGGACCATGACGGTCGCCGAGGCGCGCGCCAGCCGTGCCGTGCCGGTCGGACTGCTCGAAGGCGGCAAGGTCCTGAAGCCGGTCAGGAAGGGCGAACTCCTGACCGCCGACAACGCCACGCCCGACCAGACGACCAAGGTATTTGCCCTGCGCCAACTGCAGGACGAGATGCTGTATGGCGTGAGGACTACTTCCCCAGCTCTATCGATCTGAGCCGCGCCGCTTCCACCGCGTCGGTCAAAAGCTTCGTCAGCCGGTCTTCGCCCATCAGCACTGCAAGCGCTGCGGCGGTAGTGCCGTTCGGGCTGGTGACCTGCTGGCGCAGCACGCCCGGCTCCTCATCGCTTTCGGCGGCAAGCGAGGCTGCACCATAGACGGTCTGCAGGGCGAGCAGCTTGGCTGTCTCGGCCGGCAGGCCGGCCTTCTCGGCGGCGACCGTCAGCGCCTCGATGAAATGGAAAATATAGGCCGGGCCGGAACCGGAGACCGCGGTCACGGCGTCCATCAGGCTCTCGTCGTCGATCGTCGTCACGACACCGCTCGCCGACAGCAGCTCGGCGGCGAAGCGCCTGACGTTGTCGGGAACGAGCGGGTTGGAAAACACCACCATCATGCCCTTGCCGATCGCCGCCGGCGTGTTCGGCATGCAGCGCACGATCGGCGCGAGCCCGCCCAGGATCTCCTCGAAGGTCGCGACCGGCGTGCCCGCGGCGATGCTGACGAAGGTGGTCCCGCCGTCGGCGAAGCGCTTGTAGCTTGCCGTCACATCGCGGATGACCTGCGGTTTCACGGCGATGACGACGAGATCGGGCATGGCATCGGCGGGAATTGCGGATGCGTCGGCCGCGGCGCCGCAACCAAGATGTTCGGCTCGCCTGCGCAACTCGGCATTGGGCTCGACCACGAACACCGCCGACGGCTCGAGCTTGCCGGATTTCAGCCAGCCCGAGAGCATCGCATAACCCATATTGCCGCAACCGGCGAGAACGAGCCTGATGGTCATCGAAACCTCCGCAAAGAGGGCTCTCCTTAGCCGCTTGCGAGGTTGCGGAAAAGTCCAGACTCCAAGGTCGGAGCATGGCTTGGAGACGCCAACCGCTCAAAGCCGCACCTATTCCTATAGTTCGGACCATCCGCAGCGTCCGGAACCACCCCACGACACATACGCTCCGTCGGCGCCTTCCCGTTCGCAATCGGCGACAGCCGAGGCGCGCCAGTCGCCAGGCGATCAGCAGAACCAGATCGGCGAGATCAGGGCCAGCCTGCGCGAATTTCGCGAGGCGGTGCGCGTTCTGACCGAAAGCCGCTCGCGCTGCCGCTATTTCTAAAACACCCCGTCTTCGCTAAAAGCGGCCTTCGATAAAAGCAGCCGGTTTCGGGTTTACGGCATCCGACGACGTTTTGACGGGATTGGCCTGTCGAATTTTCGTGAAAATGCCCCGCGGCATTTGACCGCTTGCGCGCCGCGTTCGCGTGCCGACTGCTGGATTGAGGATCAGGGCTGCGTGCGAGGCGTGGCCGCGCAACAGTGTTGAAGGTGAATGATGGCCGAAGTGATCGACGGGAAGAGTGTCGCCGCAGACGTGGTATCGAAGGTCAAGGCGCTGACCGCCGAGCTTTCGGCCAAGGGCGCGACCAGGCCCGGTCTGGCGGTGGTGATCGTGGGCGAGGATCCGGCAAGCCAGGTCTACGTCGCCTCGAAGTCGCGCACGGCCAAGGAGTGCGGCTTCCATTCGCTCCAGCACACGCTGCCGGCTGAGACGACCGAAGAGCAGCTGTTGAAGACCATCGGCGATCTCAACGCCGACCCGTCGATCCACGGCATCCTTGTGCAACTGCCGCTGCCCGGCCATATCGATGCCGGCAACGTCATCCAGACGATCGCGCCGGAAAAGGATGTCGACGGCTTCCACTTCATCAATGTCGGCAAGCTCGGTACCGGCGAGCTCGAGACGGCGTTCGTGCCCTGCACGCCCGCCGGCTCGATGCTGTTGATCCAGCGCGTGCGCGGCAAGGACCTTTCCGGCCTCAATGCAGTCGTCGTCGGCCGCTCCAACATCGTCGGAAAGCCGATGGCCAATCTGCTGCTCGCCGCCAACTGCACCGTCACCATTGCCCATAGCCGTACCAAGTACCTGCCGGCGCTGGCGCGCCCCGCCGATATCCTGGTC
>NZ_RZST01000217.1:0-10196 GCF_003997575.1 Mesorhizobium sp. M1A.F.Ca.IN.022.07.1.1 | reverse complement strand
GAAGCTGCCGCTCCGGGTCAAGCGTAAGGTCAAGTCCAGACACAAGCCGATCTCCGATCCCAATACAGGATCGGCAACCTCACAGATCGCGACCACTCCCGAAAGGTGGTCAGGAAACACCGCTTACAAAGCAATCGGTCAGCGCGCTTCAAAAGCTCGATAAGGCCCCCAGCCTTGATCCCGAAATGATAGCGCCAATCGAAGGATAGCTCCTTCTTCTTCTCGGCGCTCACTAGGATAGTCTCAAGCGGGTATCCGCGGAAGAATGCCGGCTTGTCAGTTGCCACGATAATCCTGGCTTTCGGGCTATGGTGCAAAAGCTTGAGTGCGCTGAGTAGCGCACCGAGGTGATAAAGCTCGTTATCGCCATAGGCGATGTAACCAAAGACGTCATTCATTCAGTCAAGTCGTCATTCTGTTAAGTCGAAGGGGCGGTTCGCTCCACTAGCAACACTCGCGGCCCCAATCCACCGCAAACACAACACCAACAGAGGAAAAATGCGGCGATCAAAGTCTTCGGCAATCTAGTCTCAAACTGAAGACCACTCGCCCGACTTTGGGAAATTCCTGAGCTTGTGGATTGGGCCCATCTGCGGCTATGTCGCTATGGTGCTGGAGGCGGGGCTTCAGAATGTCCGTATTGTCCACCTGGTTGAGGAACGCTCGGTCGAAGCTGCCGGAACACGTGACCGTGGGACGCCACACTTATGGCTTGTCACGACGGAAGGTCTTTTTTCCCTCGAAGGAGGCCCCGCTGACGGTCGGGGCTTTCTGCTCGATCGCGGGTGACGTGCTTTTCATGTGCTCCGGCCAGCATTTGACCGATCGCGCCACGACATTTCCGATCCACAGCCGGATGCTGAAGCAATCAGATCCCGTCCGAAATGGCGGCAGACCGAGCGGCGTCACGATTGGCAATGATGTTTGGATTGGTCACGGCGCCATAATATTGCCAGGTGTGACGATCGGCGACGGCGCAGTGGTCGGCACCGGGGCCGTGGTCACCAAGGACGTGGCGCCTTATGCGATCGTTGGGGGCTCTCCGGCCCGACTGATCAGATATCGTTTCTCTGAGGATGTAATTTCGAAGTTGCTGGCAATCCGGTGGTGGGAATGGGACGACGAAAAGATCAAAAAGGAAGCCGGCGCGCTCACCGGTCCCATCGAGGCTTTCATCGGCAGGCATTTTGTGGCAGGCATCGCCTCAGTGTAGTGCGGCTGGGATAAACATTCGGCGGCTCAGCCGGATATTCACGGTCGATCTTGAAAGACCCTTGGTACGAAGCTCGATATTACGGAGGTAGGCTTGCAGCGCCCATGCTACTTCTTGGCCGCGGATAGCAAGTATTTTCCCTATGCATGCCTGGCAGCGCGCCGGATACTGGATGTTTCCGCGCCAATCGATGGCTTCATTCTCCACGTGAAGGCTGATGAGAGCGATATCCAAGTCGCGAGGCGGTTGCTTGGCGACAGAGTAGCGTTGCTCGACGTGTCCGACTTCATGGAACGCGTTGGCTTCCGCTTCGGTACCTACAGCATCGCCGCCTATGTCCGCCTGTTCGCGGACCTGCTACCGCAATTCGACGGTTATGGTCGGATCGCCTACACCGATTGTGATGTCCTGTTCAATCGTGACATCAACGACCTGGCCTGCCAGGAGCTCGAAGCGCCGCTGCTGGCGGCGCACGACGACTACATGTACTTCCGGCCGTCATATCGCAGAACCTTCAGGATGCAGCCGGGCGCGCCATACTTCAATTCCGGCGTGGTGGTCTTCGACATGGATGCGGTGCGCGTGGAAGGCGTCCTGGAACGGACGCGCCGGACCGCGATCCATCGACAAATGAACGACCAGAACGCGCTTAATGTCGCCTTCGAGGGCAAATGGCAGACGATGCACCCGAACTGGAATCTGATGTCGAACGGCGCCCGGGATTATCGGTTTTCTCAGGCCTATGCACGGCATTTCGCGGGCGGCAAGCCTTGGGGCAGCCAGATTGGAGTCGAGCTCGAAGCCCTCAAGATCTGGCGCGATCTGGCAGAGGATACGCCTTGGAATAAGCCCTTCCGGCAGCGGCTGCCGTTCGAGCGCGGGATAACGAAACGCTTCCTCCGGCGCTTCGATGCCGTCGGTGGTCTCTTCGGTAACGACGTGCATCGCCGCCGCGCGCGTTACGACGCGGGGAAAATGCACCAGATCTACGCAAGGCAAGCGGAAGAGGGCGCGATGGCCGTACAATTCCCGGAGGTGCTCGGCGGGTTTGGCTGATCTTCTTTCCAAATCGGCCGCTTCCTGTGGATATTAGCCGCCCGTTCACCATGCCTCTCGCTTCGCATTGAGCGCCGGCGGCCGGCTCGTTGAAATGGTACCGCCTGAACAACAGGCGCCCCGAAAGTCCAGCGGCCGGCGTTTTCATGTATCCCCGTCAGGATGTCCGCAAGGGCGTGCTGAAAAGTATGCGTCGGTCGCTGCCCCTCACTCGCTGGGATGCCGCGCAACCAATACCGCACAAAATCAAGCCCGCCCCGGCGATGGGAAGCCGGAACGGGCTCGGCTTGGGTCTGGAACCCGTGTAGTCAGGAGACTACGGAGAAGTAACAGGTCGGCGGCTGCAATGTTCCGAAGTTTCTGGCTTACGGGCCGCCGGGAGCAAGTCCTTAGCGGTAATTCGAGACGATCCGGGTGGCGGATTTTTCCGCACGGGATCGCGACACGCTTCAGGCCAGCAGGCCGGCGGCCTTCGCTGCCTTGCGCAGGGTTTTGCGGGCTTCGGTAGGACTTCTCAAGCCGTCGAGCGCGTCGCGGCAGACGCGGCTTGCCGACCGCCAGGCGCGGTCGCGCGCCCGCCTTGGCCAGCGCAGGTCGAGGCATTCGACTGCCTCGAAGCAGCTTGAGACCTTGCGATGTCCGCTTGGTTCGAAATCGATCACGACCGGCTCGGAAAACCAGACGTCGTTCATCACATGCTCCGTTCGTATGTTGGTCTTTTGATAAGCAACGGCGCCGGCAGGCGCCTGTTGGGATGCGGGCCCCGGATGATCGGCGGACCCGCGCATTAACCAAACACTGCCGATAATGTTCCGGAAAATTTTAGAGATTAGCGATGGGCCGGCCGGAGTTGCTCACGTAGCGGATTCATTGCGCCGGCGCGCCGCGCAAAAAACATGTGACAACGTCACTGGCCGCGCTGTCGTCCGCGGCGAGATCGGAGCCGACAGGCGGATGAACGCGTCACGCAGCGGTTTCGGCCGGCGCGGAAGCGTCCGGTCAATTCGCGCGTCGTGTCGCTCTTCTACAGAAGACAGGATGCCGCCTTGGAGCTATTCGACCAACACATGCGCTTCGCGCGCGGCGCTGATGAAGGCTTCCCTGGCGTTGTCGGCCGGAACGTCGCCGCTCATTGCCCGGCGGCAGGCGCGCAGCGCCGCGCCATGCTGCGCGCTGCCGGCGTCGCGCCATTGGCCCGTCAGCAGTTCCACAGCCTGCTGGGCGTTGGAAATGTGTCGGATCGAGCCTGCCACGCCGACGGCGACTTCGACCGGCCTGGAAAACCATCCCTGGATCATCGCGAAACCCCTAATGCGTTGTGAGCGGATGATAAACGCGCCACCGCGCGGCAAGTTCATCCCGATATTTCAACAGGATGTGAGCAGCGCGCCGGTAACGGGCGTGGCTGCCGGCTATCTTCCGAGCGGCTTGCGGGACAGTTCGATGAGTTCCGTCTCATCGGTGATGCCGGCCATGTAATTGGCGATGATGCGGGAGGCGCGCGCCTCCTTCTGCTCTTCGGTTTCTCCATCGATGCGGCCGCTCTCGAAGACACGCCCCAACAGCGCCGTCTCGGCGGGCGTGAATGTGTTTCGCGACATGTTGGACACGGGCTTCTTCCTCCAGCTCATGTCCCCCTTGCTCCCCGGCTAAACATTAGCACGGGTTCGGAAACGGGGTGAGTCCTCAAGGAAACGGCGACAACGTGCGTCTTTCGCGGCGCCGGGCCGGCCAGGTTTCGTCTCGTTGTCTGCTCGAAGGCATGCCGGAGACTGGGCCAGCTTCGCTATCTTGCTGAAAGGACGAAGCGCTGATACTCATTAGCGGCGCGGAATTATTCCGAGTCTGCGCCAACTTGCGTCGCGCAACAACGCGGCGCAGGCTGTCCGAGACCAAGATCCCGACGTGGTGGCAACCGGGTTACGGAGGGTATTGGTCGAACAAAGAAGCAGGGCAGGTTCCGACTGCGTGTCGGAGCAGGCCCATCAAATGCTCTGGAATTCCGAAGCCATTGCCCCCGTGGCCTCGGAAGAGCATGAACATGGGGAAACCGATGGTGACCAAGAAACTTACCGCCAACGCAGAAAGCGCGGCAGCCTTTCTTGCGGTGATGGGCAACGAGAAGCGTTTGCTCATCATGAACTACCTGGCCGAGGGCGAATTGTCTGTCGGCGCGCTCGCCGACAAGGTCGAACTCAGCCAGTCCGCACTCTCCCAGCATCTGGCCAAACTGCGCAGGTTTGGCCTGGTCGACACCCGCCGCGACCGCCAGATGGTCTATTATTCCTGCAAGTCGTCCGCAGCGCGTGAGCTCCTCGTTCTGCTCGACGGGCTGCTGACCATGGACAGGCCGCTCGCCGGCCCGGCCCGGCAGGCTCTTGTCGAAAGAATGCGGCCGCCGCAGGCCGCCTGAACGGCTCCGACGCAGGCGAGGGCGAGCAGCCTTCGCCTGCGCGGCGCGCCCTCCAAACAGGATGGCAACACGTCGGCCGGCATACATGCCCTGGCCGCGCTTTATCACTTCATCAGCCGGGACGCGATCCTGGCCAGAATGCTGCCGGGAAACCGGTAGCGGCCGGATTTTGTCATGTCGTCACGGGCTGGCTGTCGTCGCCGATCGGGCTCGACTTCTCGCGCTCTTCCCATCACTTTTGCTTGAAGGATGCTGCCCCGGCGCGGTCGCGGATGCTCACAAGCCGATGATCTTATAGCACTTTTCTGCCGCCGCCGCCCGCTCCCGGCACGCCGAGGTTTACGGATTTGTAAATCGCGCGCCGGACTTCGGGTGGCTAGACTTTTACGCGATCCACACCCCCGGATCACCACGGGCCAGACTTCCACTTTGGCACCGTCAGAGGCTCGTCGCTCCCGGCGGGCCTCTTTCGTTTTGGGGACAAAGCCGCGGATTTACGGTGCGGCTTGCCGGCGCGCAATCATGCTGCGCACGGCGAGCACCAGCACGGTGATGATGATCAGGATCACCGAAAGGGCTGCGATCGCCGGATCGATGTTGTCGCGCAGTCCCATCCACATCAGGCGCGGCAGCGTGATGGCGTTCACCGAGGTGATGAACAGCGTCACGCCGATCTCTTCCCAGGAGAGCACGAAGGAGAGGAGCGCCGCGGTGACGATGCCGAACTTGATGTTGGGCATGATGACGCGCGTCGCGCGCTCCCACACGCTGGCGCCCAGGCCTCGTGCCGCGAGGTCGATGCGCCGATCGAGCTGGCTGAGCGAGACCAGGATCAGAACGGTGGCGAAGGGCACCGTCATCACCGCGTGCGCCATCGCGACACCCAGCCAGGTGTCGTAACCGAAGAAGGATGAGATGCCGGAGACCGAGGTGAGCAGGAAATACAGCGTCACCGCCGAAACCACCGGCGGCACCACCATCGGCAAAAGCACGAAGCCGACCAGGGCGGCGGTGAAGCGCGGCTGGAACATCCACACGCCGAGACTGAAGGTGAGCGCGAGCGCCGTGGAAATCGCGCTGCTGACCACACCGATGCGGATCGAGAGCAGGATGGACTCCAGCCAGCGCGGATCCTCGATCAGCGAACGGTAGTGGCGCAGCGACAGTTCGCCGGTCGGCATGGTCAACATGCGGCTCGGCGTCAGCGACACCGGGATGACGGCGAGCAATGGCATAAGCAGAAACAGCGCCACCAGGACGGCGAGGATGAGCGAGACGGGACCGGGGCGGTAGGTGGGCATCTTGCTACACCAATTGCTTCGGTTTGACGTAGCGGAACAAGAGCGCCATCAGCGCGCCGACGAACACCACCAGCACGACGCTTATTGCCGCGCCCAGCCCCCAGTCCGGGCTCTGGAAGATGCGAAGATAGATGAGTTCGGCGATCATCACGCTGCGGCCGCCGCCGAGGATCGCCGGCGTGACGAAGAAGCCCAGCGAGAAGACGAAAGTGATCATCGCCGAGCCGATAATGCCCGAGCGCGTCATCGGCACGAACACCGTCCAGAAGGTGCGCATGCGGCTGGAGCCAAGCCCGCGCGCCGCGAGCAGCACGCGCTCGTCGAGGCTGCGCATGGCCGAAGCCAGCGGAAACACCGCGAAGGGGATGAGGAAATGCGACATGCCGACGATGACGCCGAACTCGTTGCGCACGAGCGTCAGCGGCTCGGAGATGAAGCCGATCGATTGCAGCCAGGTGTTGATGAGCCCGCGGTTGGACAACAGCGCCACCCAGCCGAAGGCGCGCGTCAGCACCGAGATCCAGAACGGCACCAGGATGCAGAATTCCGCAAGCACGCGCTGCACCGGGCTGCCGCGCACCCAGACGACCGTGATCGCATAGGCGGCGGTGACGGAAACGATGGTGACGATCGCCGCGATGCGCAACGTGCGGACGAATACCGACTGCACCAGCGGATCGCTGACCAGCGCGCCATATTGGCCGAGTCCCGGCGTCGGCAAGGTGAAGCTCCACTTCACCACGCCGAGGAAAGGCCAGGCATAAGCAAGGACCAGGAACAGGAGCAGCGGCGCCATCAACAGCGCCGCGCCCGTCCTGTCGGAGAGGGTGCCCCTCATGTCAGTTCAGCATCTCCGCCCGCTCAAGCCGAGATGATCTTGGTGTATTCGTCGAGCGCCGCGCCGTAGTTCTTGGCGTACCACTCCATGTCGAGCGGGATCTGCTTCTTCATGTTTTCCGGATCGACCGGGTTGATGCGCTTCTTGTCGGCCGGGATCAGCGCGTCGGCGGCCGGGTTGGCCGGGCCCTGGCCGAGCTTGTCGAACATCACCAGTTCCTTCTGCGGATCCTGCGTGCTGGCGATGAACTTCATCGCAGCTTCCTTGCCGCCGGGATTGTTTTTCAGAACCGCGAGCGCGCCGGGCGAGATCAGGCCCTGGTCCCAGATGAACTTGATCTGGCCGCCCGAGTCCTGCTCGATCAGCGAGGCGCGCGTCGACCAGACGATCGCCATCGAAGCCTCGCCGTTGAGCAACACGCTCTGGCTTTCGGCGCCACCGCCCCAATAGGAGACGACGTTTTCCTTGAAGGCGGCGATCTTGTCATGCGCGCGCTTGAGGTCGAGCGGATAGAGCGAGGCGGGTGCCACGCCGTCGGCGAGCAGGGCGGCTTCCCAGCTCGACACGCCCCATTTGTAGAGCGAGCGCTTGCCGGGGAATTTCTTCACGTCGAAAAAGTCGGCCATGCCGGTCGGCGCATTGGAGCCGAACTTCTGCGAGTCGTAGGCGATCACGTAGGAGAAGAAATAGGTCGACGCGGCAAATTCCCAGCCGAAGCCCGGCCGCATCTTGCTCTTGTCGACGATCTTGTAGTCGATCGGCTCGAGCATGCCCTGGCCGCCCAGCGTAATGGCCGAGAACGGATCGACGTCGACCAGGTCCCAGGTCGGCGCGCCGCTCTTGAACTGCGCGGCGATCGCGCCCTCGGTCGGGCCCGAGCCGTCCATCTTCACCGGGATGCCGGTATCCTTGGTGAAGGCCTGGCCGTAGGCGGCGTCGTAAGCGGTGATGGCGTCGCCGCCCCAATTCACCAGCACCAGCCCCTTGGTCTCGGCTTGAGCATGGGTCGAGCGCAGCAGCATCGGCGTGCCGGCGAGCACGAGGCCTGCAAGCTGCGCGAATTGCCGGCGCGAGATCTCGCCGCGTTTTGCCGTCTCTGCGAGGGAGTCGATGGTCTGTTTCTTGGTCTCGTTCATGTCAGTTCCCCTTGTTTTAATTGATCTGATCCGGAAACCGACGCGGCGAATTCACGCCGCTTCGGCGCTCATTGTCCTCCGTCCGGCAGGAGGAAGCCCTTTTCCGCCGGCCAGGTCAGCCAGACGGAATTGCCCTTGCTCAACGCTGCCGCGGCCACCTCGTTCGGCACCGAGACGGTGACCTTCGCACCCTGGCGCGTGGTCAGGTCGAGCTTGGTCGCCGCACCCAGATAGGTCGAAGCGACAGCAGTGGCGGCGATGCCGTTTTCGCCGGCCGCTGCCTCCGGCGCGATCGACATGTGTTCCGGCCGGATTGCCAGGATAGCGTCGCCGCGGACCTTTTCTGCTTTGCAGCGCATGTTGACCGCCCGGTCCTCGCAGACACCGGTGGCGCCATTATCGGCGGGCTTGACGCCCTTCACGGGCAGCATGTTGATCTCGCCCAGGAACTCGGCGACGAAGCGGCTGGCCGGCCGGTCGTAGACCTCGTCCGGCCTGCCGACCTGCAAGAGCTTGCCGTGATTGAAAATGGCGACGCGCGAGGAAAGCGCCAGCGCCTCGCTCTGGTCGTGAGTGACGAAGACAAAGGTGGTGCCGGTCTCCTGGTGCAGCCGCTTCATCTCGGCCTGCATCTGGCCGCGCAGGCTCTTGTCCAGCGCCGAGAACGGCTCGTCGAGAAGCAGCACGCCCGGCTCGAACACCAGGGCGCGGGCGAGCGCCACGCGCTGCTGCTGGCCGCCGGAAAGCTGCGCCGGCAATTTCTTCTCGTGGCCTTTGAGACCGACGCGCTCGATCATCTCGCCGACACGGCTTTTGATCTCGGAAGCGGACTTCTTGCGCACCTTGAGCGGAAAGGCGATGTTCTGTTCCACGCTCATATGCGGGAACAAAGCATAGCCCTGGAATACCATGCCGGCGGCGCGCTGTTCGGCCGGCCGGTCGGTAATGTCGGTGCCGTCGCTGAAAAGCCTGCCCTCGCTCGGCTGCACGAAGCCGGCCAAGATCATCAGGAAGGTGGTCTTGCCGGAACCGGATGGCCCAAGCAGCGTCAGGAACTCGCCGCGGCCGATATCGAGCGTGAGATTGTCCAGCGCCCGGAACGAGCCGAAGCTCTTGCCTATCCCGTTCGCCTTGATCTCTGCGGCCCGGCCGGGTTGCTGCATCCTGCCTTCGTCCTCACGCTTGTTTCAAATCGTATGCACGGCGCGCGTTCACCGCAACCGAATAGTTTTCGTCTGTTCGGCAAATTTGATTCACGGATGGGCAGGTGGCGCGAGCGTCTCCCAAACTTGGGCGTTCGGCGGGCTCGCCAACCTTCGCGATTGGCGAAGGCGTTCATGCCGTCGCCATTTCAGGGCGGAGCAAGGAGCGAAGCGACGCGCGCAGACCCTGGTTGCCATGCCGTGACCTCTGGGAGCTGCAACGGTGCAGAATTCTGATCAAGCGTGCCTTTCGCGATCGCCACGGAATGGATCCTCGGGTCAAGCCCGGGGATGACGACCGGACGGTTGGCACTCCGAGGGACATCCTAAGGCGTGCCGGCGTCCCCGCCTTCAATACTTCGCCAGCCTGCTTTCCAAAAGCTTCGCCCGCAGCCAGTCGCTGAAGGCATTGAGTACCGGGTGGCCCGCCTTGGCATGCTCGAAGACCAGATAGTAGGAGCGCGGCGAGGGCACCGTCGCTTCGAACGGCTTGACCAGCCTGCCCTCGCTCAGCGCCCGGCGGCCGGTCAGCTCGTCTCCCATGGCGATGCCCTGGCCGGCGATTGCCGCCGAGAAGACGAGGTTCATGTCGGAAAAGAAGATGCCGCCTTCGGTGTCGGGATTTTCCACCTTCGACAGCGCCAGCCAGCGCGCCCAGTCCTCGGTATCGCTGAGATGCAGCAGGTTGGCGCGCAGCACGTCGGCGGGCTTGGAAAAGCCGCCCACCTTGTTGAGCAACGTCGGGCTGCAGAGCGGGGTGAAGGAGACCTCGCAAAGCAGCTCCACCGCGCGGTTCGGCCAGTTGCCGACGCCGAAGGCGATGAAGGCGTCCGCCTCCGGATTGCTGACGTCGTCGAGCCGCCGCGGCGTCAGCACCGACAGCGCGACGTCCGGATACATCTGCTGGAACTCGCCGATATGGGTGCACAGGAACATCGAGGCGAAGCCCGGCGGACAGGAGATGCCGAAGGAGCCGCCGACGCCGGCGCCGCTGTTCTGCGTCCCCGCGTCGCCGAGCACGGTCAGCGCGTTCCTGA
>NZ_RZST01000216.1:0-10355 GCF_003997575.1 Mesorhizobium sp. M1A.F.Ca.IN.022.07.1.1 | reverse complement strand
GGCCACATCGGCGCACCGGTAACCGCATGCGCCGCCGGCATCCAGGCGATCGGCGATGCGGCTCGCATCATCCGCGCCAATGAGGCCGATGTCGCTTTGTGCGGCGGCACCGAGGCATGCATGAACACCGTCAGCTTGGGCGGCTTCGCAGCGGCACGCTCGCTTTCGACCTCCTTCAATCACCGTCCCGATCAGGCCTCTCGTCCGTTCGACCTGTCGCGGGACGGGTTCGTCATGGGCGAAGGCGCCGGCATCCTGGTCATCGAGGAATTGAGCCATGCGCTGGCTCGCGGCGCGAAACCGCTCGCCGAGGTCGTCGGCTACGGCACCACGGCGGATGCCCATCATGTCACTTCCGGCCCCGAGGACGGCGATGGCGCGCGACGCGCCATGGAGATCGCGATTGCCCAGGCCGGCATCTCGCCACGCGAGATCCGCCACCTCAATGCGCATGCGACCTCCACGCCGGTGGGCGATCTGGGAGAAATCGAAGCGATCAAAAGGGTGTTCGGCGCGGATTTCTCGATCGCCGTCAGCGGGACCAAGTCGGCGACCGGACACCTGCTCGGCGCCGCCGGCGGGCTCGGCGCGATCTTCACGATATTGGCGCTCAGGGACCAGGTGGCGCCGCCAACCCTCAATCTGGGCGCGCCCGATCCGGCCGGCGACGGGATTGACTTCGTCGCGAACCAAGCCCGGCCAATGGAAATGGACTACGCGATCTCCAATGGTTTTGGCTTCGGAGGTGTGAACGCCAGCGCGCTGTTCCGGCGCTGGGACGGGCACGGCGCGAACGGTCGAGCCGCTCCTGGCTGACGCATTTGCTTCCGCCTTCCGATTTCCCCATTCCAGCCGCAAGAAAGTGATCTCATGACCAAGACCAATCCTGGCGTCGCCCTCGTCACAGGGGCATCCTCGGGCATCGGGCGCGCAACAGCCGCAGCCCTCCGGAACGCGGGCTTTCGCGTGTTCGGAACCAGCCGTCGCGCGATCTCCGAACAGTCCGACGGCGTTACCATGCTGACCGGCGACGTGACCGACGACGCGTCCGTATCGAAGCTGGTCGAAGAGGTGCTGGCCGAAACCGGACGCATAGACCTGCTCGTCAACAATGCCGGCATCGGCCTGCTCGGCGGCGCGGAGGAATCCTCGACTGCGCAGGCTCAGGCGCTGTTTGATGTCAATGTCTTTGGTGTCATCCGGATGACCAACGCGGTGCTGCCGACAATGCGACGCCAACGGAGCGGCAGAATCGTGAATTTGAGTTCCGTGCTGGGCCTGATTCCGGCTCCCTATTCCGCTCTCTATGCGTCGACCAAGCATGCGATCGAAGGCTATTCAGAATCGCTGGACCATGAACTGCGCTCGTTCGGAATTCGCGTGGTGCTGGTCGAGCCCGCCTACACCCGCACGTCGTTTGAAGAAAATCTCGCAAGGCCCGATCAGTTGCTGGACATCTATGGCACCGCGCGCGCCGGCATGGATGTGGTTCTGCGGAAAGCCATCGAGACAGGCGATGCGCCCGAGATCGTGGCCAAGACGGTCTTGCAAGCGGCGACCGCCTCCGTTCCGCGGAGGCGCTATGCTGCCGGAAAAATGGCTCGCCAGATCAGCTTGCTGCGCCGTTTCGTTCCCGAATCCGCCTTCGACAAGAGCCTGCGAAAGCAAAACGGCCTGCCGGCCTGATATCCAAGTCGCCGACAGGGTCCTTCGAGGCTCTCTGACACAGGAGTTGGGCAGCCGCAGCCGCCCACCCCCTTAGGCGGCGCTGCCGGTTCGGCGCGACGGGAGTTGCCCGGGATCACAGGCGGCATTTGCAGCGGCAGAGGTGTCGAAATGCCTCGGCTCGAAGGCCAGCGCATCGTGCATGGGAAGCGCTGCCGAGAAGAGGAAGCCCTGCCCGATCATGCAATCGAGCGAGCGCAGGATCAGGCGATCGGCGTCCGTCTCGACCCCCTCCGCCATGACCTCTATGCCAAGCGTTCGTCCGAGATCGATGACGGCCTTGACCAGCGCCTGATCTTCCACGGATTTGGCCAGATCGCGAACGAAGTCCTTGTCGATCTTGATCTTGCGGATCCGACTGTCCTTCAGCGAAACCAGGGTCGAAAAGCCGGTGCCGAAATCGTCCAGCACGATCGATATGCCCGCGTCCGCCAGGCGTTCCAGCTTTTCGTCGACCCGGGCGCGATCCACGGGCGCCTCTTCGGTAATCTCTATCTCGAGCATGGCCGCGGGGACATTCCTCGTCTTCAGGATGTCCAGCATCATATCGTCGACATTGCCTGCCTCGAGTTCACGCGGCGACAGATTCATCGCAACGCGCACATCCTGGCGCCCTTTCCTCGCCAGTTCCTCGATCATGGAGCAGCAATTGAGAAAGACCTTCTCCGTCAGCAAGGAAAGCAGACCGGTTTCGCGTGCCGCTGTCACGATCTCCGGCGGGGGAATGGCGCCGTGAACCGGATGCTGCCACCGCAGCAGCGCTTCGAAGCCGGCGACCGCTTGCGCGTCCAGCCGCACGATGGGCTGGAACCATGAGCAAAGCGTGCCTCTCTCGATGGCTGCGCGCAGGTCGCGCTCGATGCAGTGCTTGCGTTCGAGCCCCTGATCGAGCTCGGCATCGAAGAGGCAGTATTCGTTCCTGCCGCTGCGCTTGGCCGCGTAAAGCGCGAAGTCGGCGCGCAGCAGCATCTCCGTCAGTCGCGGTGTCTCCGATACGTATATACCGATCGAGGCGCCGACACGCACCGATTTCAATGCCGGATCCGGATTGGCGATGGCCGCGATGATCAAGGACGCAAGCTCGTCTATCGAGTGCTGCGAGCTTGCGGCGGGAAAGAGCAGCACGAACTCGTCGCCGCCGATGCGCGCGATCGTTGCCCCCGGCGGCGCGTGGTTCTCTATCCTGCGCGCGACCCGGACCAGCAGGTCGTCGCCGATATTGTGACCATAGGTGTCGTTGACGGATTTGAAGCCGTCGAGATCGATCAGCATGGTCACGAACGGACCGTCGGAAAAACCCATCTCGCCGATTGCGTGCTCGAGCCCGTGCCTGTTGAGCAAGTTCGTCAGCGGATCGCACCTGGAGTTTCGTTCCATCCGGGCTGCGAACGCCCTCGCCTCGTATTTGAGGCGGCTCGTCTCCTTGAAGCGGGTCTGCCCGAGCAGCGAGCTTCTGATCATGCCTCCAAGAAAAAGCAGGACCGTGAGGCCGAGGACGTAGTTCTCGATATTGCCTTTCGCCAACACGCATCCTGCGGCGATCAGAAGCGGCAATGTCAAGAAGTTGATCGAAGCCGGCGCGTATGACGCACCATAGGTGACCGAACCGGCCGACAGGCCGGCGAGCACGATCAGATAGAGCGGCGCCTGGGGAGTGGTGTATCCATCCGACAGCACGGCCAGAAAAGACCAGGCGATGCCCGATGCCAGGGCCAACAGCCCGTAAACGGAAAGCTGCGCATCGACCGGCCTCGACCGGCCATCGGGCCCATTAAAGGCAATTTCCGGCTGGGTGAGGGCCAGTCCTATGCGGGCGCCGTTGATGATGGTGACCGCCACAAACCACAGCGCCGCCGCCGGGCCACCGCCCGAGAGCATCTGCACGGCCAGGATCAGGGCCGAGAGAACGGTGCCGATGGGCATCGAGATGAAAAGGCCCTTCTTCAGGTCAGCGAACTGGTCCCGCAGAATTCCCGCTTCCACCGCTTCGCTTTGCCCCTGAAGGGCTGAACCTGGGCCAGGCTGGTCGGAATCTCTCATGCCTAGTGGCTAAACGAGCGGAATGAAAATCGCGTTAAGGATTTCAGCGACTTACGGCGCATCAGTCATGGATAGGCGAGCGCGACGGTCCGGCCCGCCTCCCCATCGGGGTCGAGGCTGTCCACAACTCCAGCCGAACGGACGGTCCCCACGCTGCCTCTGCGCTTCGATCTACCCCGGTGTGGCGGGAGTTTGCGAAAATCTTTGGGTCCGTTTGGAAACCGATCTGACGAAACTCCATCAGATCATTCGTCGGCCGCTACGGTCACCAAAGGATGGGTGTCGATGTCGTGACAGGCCTCGAATTTTGCCCATCGACTGGCGCAAAGCAGGCCAGGCGATCGTTGATTTGCCCAAACCAGCGTCGGGAGTCAGTCTGGCTCGGTCGGACTCCAATCGAACAGCGCAGGGAGAAAGAAAGATGGCTCAAGACCACTCTAAATCGAGCGGACCGGATCTGGCCCAAGGCATCGCGCTATCCGACCTTGCCGATGGCGCAAAGCTGGTCGGTCACTGTGGCGATGAACAGGTGCTGTTGGTGCGCCGCGGGACAGAGGTCTTCGCAATCGGAGCGGCGTGCACGCATTATGGCGGGCCGCTGGTGGACGGTCTTGTCGTGGAGGATACCGTTCGATGTCCGTGGCACCACGCCTGCTTCGATTTGCGCACCGGCGAAGCCGTGCGTGCGCCTGCGTTCAGTCCACTCGCCTGCTGGTCGGTGGAACAGCGGGGCGATCGCATATTCGTGGGCGAGAAGCGCAAGCGAGTGGCTCAAAAGCCCAGCAGCGGAGGAGCTGGCCAGTTTGCCGGCAGAATCGTGATCGTCGGAGGCGGCGCGGCTGGTTTCGCAGCCGCCGAAAGACTACGGCGCGAAGGCCATCAGGGCAGCATCGTCATGCTCAGCGACGACGAGGCGCCGCCCGTCGATCGCCCCAACCTTTCCAAGGACTACCTCGCCGGCAAGGCGCCGTCGGATTGGGTTCCGCTGCGCGGGGAAAGCTTCTATGCCAAGAACGGCATTGATCTGCGCCTCAAGACCAGCGTCGCCGACATCGATGTCCGGTCCGGCGAGGTCGTGCACGCAGACGGGAACCGAACTGCCTACGACCGTTTGCTGCTTGCTACGGGAGCCGAACCGGTCCGCCTCACGATCCCGGGCGCCGATCAGCCACAGGTCCATACGCTGCGCTCGCTCTCCGACTGCAGCACGATTATCGAGGAAGCCGAGACGGCCCGCAGCGCGATCGTGCTGGGCGCCAGTTTCATCGGCCTCGAGGTTGCCGCGTCCCTGCGTGCGCGGAACATCGAAATTCATGTCGTCGCGCCCGACGAACGGCCGATGGAGCGGGTCCTCGGGCCGCAGATGGGCGACTTCATCCGCAGCCTCCACGAGCAAAATGGCGTCGTCTTTCATCTCAAGGACACCGCGACCGCCATCGACGGCACGAACGTGCAACTGAGCAGCGGCCTTACGCTGACCGCGGATCTCATCGTCGCTGGCATCGGCGTGCGGCCGCGGCTCGGGCTTGCCGAAAAGGCTGGGCTCAGGCTCGACCGCGGCATCATGGTGGACGCCTTTCTGGAGACGAGCGCGCCGGGCATTTTCGCGGCAGGCGACATTGCGCGATGGCCCGATGCCCACTCCGGCGAAAACATCAGGGTCGAGCACTGGGTGGTCGCAGAAAGGCACGGACAGACGGCAGCTCTGAACATGCTCGGACAGCGCGAGAAATACACTGCCGTGCCGTTCTTCTGGAGCCAGCATTATGACGTCCCGATCAACTACGTTGGACATGCGGAGCGATGGGACGAGATCGCGGTGGAAGGCGACATCGCCGCCAAAGATTGCCTCCTGCGTTTCAAGCGCAAGGGACGCACACTGGCGGTCGCCTCGATTTTTCGCGACATCGAAAGCCTGAAGGCCGAATTGGAGATGGAACGCCAGAGCGCTACCTGATGAAGCATGCGGAGGCCGCTTAGAGCAGCGCACGCACGGAGGCGGCCGGCGTCGGTCTGCAATGCGCTCAAATCCGACATCCGACCGGAACGGCCGACCGCTGCAAATGTGATGCAGTTGAGGACCAAAGGCCGTTTTGCCGTTCCAGACGGCCTGGCGAAGGCTGATTTGCCGCCATGCGATCGGCGGTACCAATCGCCTACGAAAAGCAACAATGCGATGAAACCTTTCAGGGCTTCTTTCCGTTCGGTCGGAGGAGGATCCAACAATGACCGAACCCGGCGAAAGCAGTTCCCATAACCGGATCGACGACAAGCAGCTCGTCATTTTGCTGAAACAGAAAACAGGCATTTCGGACGCGCAAGCCAGGAGGCTGATAAAAGCGGTTGGACGCGATCGTCCTGCGCTGTTGCGGGAAGCCAGAATCATCAGGGCGAGGCACTCGGGCGTCTAGTTCACGCCGCCGCTTGAGCCGGTCGATGGACCTTTCCGAAAAACGGCCATCCCCTCAGCGTGCGACCAGCCGAGAAACCTTGAGCCGCGGCGCGAAGAAGCAGCGCAAATAGGGCTGATTGGTTATCACGTAGTTGTTTTCGCAGATATGATATTGGCCGTCCGGCGATTCCTGAACCCGATCTCGCGGGATGTTGAAACCGTCGGGCAAATAGGTATAGCCGCCGTCGGCTCTGGACCGCACCGAAGACTGAGGGATGGCGCGGCAATCTTGACTGCCGCAGCACTTGAATCTCGTTACCGGGTCAATCTTGTCTTCGTACCAATCATGCGCATTGGCGCCTGTTGCGGCGGCAATGCACATGGCTGTGAAGATGACCCTTCGCATGGCATTCCTCGTGTGCGGAGGCGCTGCTCATTCGGGCGTCATGTATATTAGCGTTGCGCCGAAAATGCCATTGCATCGCGAAGGCCCGGCACGGCAGCCGTCTGCCTCGCCCGCTCACACCAGCCATCGTTTTGGATGGTCTCGCCGGTCATGAACGCGTTCTGCATAAGATACAGACAGGCGGGCGCGCGATGTCGGAGGGCGTGGCGAAGCGCTTTTAGTCGTTGGTTGCTGCGTCTCGTTGCCCCAGAATCGCTTGTGCCTCCTGGCGGCATGCACAAGAATCGGCGGCTTGCGCAGACCTGCCGATTGCGAGATGGTGGGCGATGATCGCCGGTAGGTATCTGGATCACAAATTGGAATGCCCGTATTGCGGTGTGATCCGGTTGCAGATCCCCATCGATGCTCAACCCATTACCCAAATCCATTGTGCCGAATGCGGCAAATATCTGGGTACGTGGGACGAACTCCAGACCGACTTCGAGCGCCAGGGCGGCACCGAGGGGGTGTTCCGTCTGGACAAAGGGCGTATCCAGAAGCTCGCTTCCAGCCAATAACGGACCGCCGGTGCAGCCAAGCCCGTAATTGGCGGGAACTAATTTCTGACTTGAACGTTGCGCCGCCATAGGGGACTTCCCATGGCGCTCACATCTGACAGTCAGTCACAGGAAGCTGTTGTTCAACGGCTTGTCCGGGAGATCGGCATTACCGAAGCGCAGGCTTTGGAACTTGTTTCTTTCCTAGGCTTGAATTGGGGTTCGCTCGTTCGCGAGGCGAAGGCACTGCCGCTCAGGAAGTAGCCTGTTGACGAGCGAGATCCGGTTTTCTTGCACGCGTGCCAAGGCACGCGCTGGAAAGTGCGCAAAGATAGATTAGCGATCGCTTGACGAATCCGCCGACCGCACCAGTCTTGCGTCTATGGCAAGAGGCATCAAGGTCGGAGACGAGGTCGCCATCACCGCAACGGTTCGCCGGCGGGTGACGGAGGACCGCGTCAGCGTGTCGATTCCCTCCTATGAGCAGCCGCATTCGATCATCGACCGCACGTCGACCGTGAAGAGAGGCCAGCCGATCGAGCTCGTCGGAGATGTAACGCGCGTCAATGGGGACCGGGTGACAGTGAAGCTCGGCGTACCGGTTACAGTGGACATCGACAAGGTCAGGCTGGTGACCACCAGCAAGCCTCCCGCGCGAAAGCCACCGGTGGTTCAGCGGCCGGCGTAAGGAAGACTGTGCCTGCCGGCAGTTCCGGACGGAAACCCGAGTCACGCTTTCTAGAATTGCTCCGGCAAAAACCCGCCCGGGGAGGAGCGCGGGCGGGTTTTCGCAAGAGCGGCCACATGACTCGCTCACGGATGGCGGCCCTCATTTCGGAGCAAAGGTTCGCCCCGCCGCTGCGTACCGAACAGCAAGACCCGCGGAAGGTTCCCATCGAGCCGAACGCTCCCGCACGCGCCCTCATCTTGACGGCCAAAAACCGCAAACCCATATCGCAGCCAGGCCAGGATCGTTGAAGGTTCCGGCCCGTCTCAGAACTCAAATTGTTCGTTCGACTTGGAGGATCTTATGAACGATCGGATGTTTGACAGCCCTGTTTTCGTGAAGAGCGGGAACAGCCTCATCCAGGAAATCGCGTGCCTCGATGACGCCCTGGAATTTCTCTACGAATGGCCCAAGAACAGACGCGGCACCATCTACGAGACCGCCCTGCGTGCCTGTCAGCGAGCATTCGACAGCGACTATCCGCTAACGGCGGCCAGAGACGCGTTCTGCGGCTTCGCAAAGTCGGTCAAAATCCACGAGGACGTGAGTGTCACTTTGCCTTGGATGACCGGCAAGGGCCCAGGCAGCGGCGTGACTGCGTAGCCGCAAAAAGGAGGCAGTCACGATGCTTGCAAAACCGTTCGAAAAGCCGATCCGCGTCTGGGTCGGACTGGGATTTCCGCGTCAGCTGAACACTGTCGTAGACGCCTATCAGTTCGTCGCCGACTGGTGTGGCAACAGCCCTGAGCAGAAGGCGGCGATGCGTGCCTGCAAGGCCGCCTTGGCCGGCGAAATCGACGCAGAAACGGCGAGAGGCGTCTTCGTTGCCTTTGCCCGCCGGAAGGACATCCTCATCGAGGAGGGAGCAGTTCCGCTCCCAACTGGAAAGGCAGCCCAGCCGAAGCACGCTTGATGGGACCGAGGCGGCGGCCAACGCCGCCTCGTTTCACCTGTAGGACGCGAACTAGCGCTTGGCGCTGTCGCTGTCGGCATCGGCCCGGGCGAGGAATGTCTCGGTGACCTGCGGAAGATTGGCCTTCAGCCACTCGGCCATCGCTTCTTCTTCGCGCAGGTTCTGCTCACAGACCCGAGCAATCTCGGCTTCACCCACGGCTTCAGCGGCAGCCATGAGGATCGTATAGGAAGCGATCTCCATATGCTCGAAGGTGTAGCTGGCCAGAGAGCCTTTCATCACCTCGTCGCCGGCGAACACGCCGCTGATCGACTGCGCCATTGCGGTCAGTTTTCCGCCTGCGTCCTTCAGTGTTGACGAACCTTCTTCCAGGCCATCCAGGCAAGACTTCAATCGTCTCGCCTGCTCCTTGGTCTCGGCGAGGTGAGCGCGGATGCGTTCGCTGAGTTCCGGATAGCTCTCGAGCCGGCCCAGCTGGCCGGACAGCATCGTCTCGGCTTGCTCTTCCATTGCGTGAGCATCCCTCAGCCACTGGATCAGCCATTCGCGTGATTCAGACATAGTTTGTTCCTCCTGTTTGGGTGCGCCCGAACCACAAGGACTGCGGATTGTTCCGTGGCGAGAGTGACGGGAGTGGGCATGACGAGCAGCAGGCCCGCGGCTCCTCGAAAAGCGTCGCTGACAGGACGGAAGCCACGTCCGCATACCAAACTCCCAGAGGCTGGAACATTCCCAAAGGGAGGCGGTTTTGTACCTATCCAGGAGGAACAACCATGGCAGACGACACGACCAAGCGCGATTTCCGCGACCGCGGCCGCGTGTCAGGCGATGAGGAATATGAGGTCGCCCACTTCGCGAGGAAATTCCAGCTGACAATCCCCGAGGCTCGCGACCTCATCAAAAAGCACGGAAACGATCGTGCGACGCTGGAGCGCGAAGCAAGGGCGGTGGCGAGCCGCTGACGGGCGTTCGCACTTGTGCGGAGATACTGCGAAGGAGACTTGACATGGCTAACAACCTATCCCGCGAGGAGGAGCAGCGTGGCACCAGCAGGGTCTTCATGTGGGGCACCGTCGCCGCGGCCGCAATCTTTGTGGCCCTTCTGGCGCTATTTTGGTTCGGCTCGTGATTGCCGTCGGCCACAAGGCCAAAGACCTTGCGGCGTACCACAGCCCTGCTCGACCGGTCAGGGCTGCGTCCTTAATTTGGGATTTCGAAATGAGGCAACCGACGGCATGGGCGGGGGGCGATGGGGAGCCGTCGGTTACCAGGAACAGGGGCCATCGAATCAAAATATGCATAGGCCCTTATATGATCATGCCAGCAATTTGCGTTCTTGGAAACTGGTTCCGCCCGAAAATTCAATCGCCTATGCCTAAGAACGCAGATTCGAGATGATCTTCACGGGCCTCGCCCGCTACGCCGCATTTCGCTGAGCCGCCCTGAACGGATGGTCCATGGTAAACGCATCCGGCCGGATACGCCGCTCTACCTGCACCCAAGTAACGGGATGCGCGATGGGGAAGCCGGCGCGGGCCCGCGGCGAAAAAGCGCCGGCGGCCGTGTTGCCGCGTCCGTTGCGCAGATAATCGATGAAGATGCGGCCCTTGCGGGCC
>NZ_RZST01000215.1:0-10370 GCF_003997575.1 Mesorhizobium sp. M1A.F.Ca.IN.022.07.1.1 | reverse complement strand
AGATAGCCGTAGTTCTGAATGGAATAGCCACCAAGCGCGCCGCCGGCGAAGCCGCCGAGGCTCCAGAAGCCATGCGAGGACGACATGATGGCGCGGGAGAGCCGTCGTTCGACGATCACCGCGTTGGAATTCATGGCGACGTCCATGCCGCCGATCGAGCCGCCGAAGACGAGCATCGCGAGGGCCGCGAGCGGCACGTTGGGCGCAAGTGCCACGACCAGCAGGCCGAAACTGCCGCAGATGCCGAACCAGCGCAGCACGGGGCGCGAGCCGTGCCTGGAAATGAGATGGCCGCACCAGGTCATCGCCATCACCGCGCCGACACCAAACAACAGGATCAGCAGGCCGAGGGTGAATTTCGAGATGTCCAGCCGGGTCAGAAACACCGGGATCTGCGGCGCCCAGCTGCCGGTGAGAAAGCCATTGGCCAGGAAAATGCCGGCAACGGCCCAGCGGCCGCGCGTCGCGGCTTGCCTTGTGGTTTGCACGCTCATGGTTTGAAGTCCGAATGGCTTTGCGCGGCAAATTAGATCGATTCAATTTGTAGTCAAGAAGCGCTATGGCAGAAGCGTTGGACCAAGAGGCGCGGACCTGTGAGGAATGGGCCCTACTTTGGAGATTTGGCCGAAACGCCTCCTTTGACATCCATGGGCGAAGCAGGAGCGAAGCGACGCGCGCAGACCCTGGGATGACAAAGCAGCAGCGGCGAGCCAAATAGGACGGTTCAATGATCCTTCGGCCGCCTGGCCTCGAACTCAGCCTTCGTGGCCTCGGAGGCTTCGGTCTGGTTGAGCGCCTGCCATTCGGCATAGGGCATGCCGTAGATGATCTCGCGCGATTCGTCCTTTGTCAGCGCAATGCCGTCGGCCTCGGCCGCCTCGCGATACCAGTTCGACAGGCAGTTGCGGCAGAAGCCGGCCAGGTTCATCAGGTCGATGTTCTGGACGTCGCCGCGTGCGCGCAGATGCTCGACCAGCCGGCGGAAGGCGGCGGCCTCGAAATCGCGTTTCCGTTCTTCGCTGAGTTCGGTCATTTCGTGGTCCCCGGCCTCTCGGCCGTTTTTTAGGCCGGCCCGGTGCGCGAGCCGAACATCTTCACCTCGTGTATATCGGCACGGCGGTCGACGGCGTCAACGATCGGAGCCAATCGCTCCGCCCATTGAAGAGCGCCAGCGCGGTCGGCGATCAAGTCCTGACGGATCTCGAGCAGGGCATGGGCATAGCCGTTGACAATGGCATGGCGGAACATGGTGTCGCCGCGCAGCGCGCCGTCATAGGGCTCGTTGTCGCCGACGATCAGCGCCTTGTCTTCGGCCAGCATGTCGATCAGCGGCCGCGCAACGCGGTCGTCGCGGTCCCACAAGATGCCGACATGCCAGGGTCGGATGAAGCCTTGCATGCGAGGGGTGAAGGAATGCACCGAGAAGATGAACGGCGCTTTGCCGGAGGCGTGCGCGACCGAGGAAATCATCGCCCCGACGGCGTCGTGATAGGGGCGGTAGAAGCGGTCGAGCCGTCTCTCCCGCTCCTGGGCGGCCATGGGATAGTTTCCGGGCACGACGGTACCGTCATAGAGCTGGCGGATCAGCGTCGGGTCGTCCTCGCCCCGGTTGGGGTCGATCAGAAGGCGGGAGAAGCCGGCCAGGACGGCCGGCGCATCGAGCGCCGCCGCCAACTCGCGCGTCACCGTCTCGACGCCGATATCATAGGCGATGTGGCGCTCGAACTCGGCAGGCGGCAGGCCGAGGCTGCCATATTCTTCCGGCAGGTCGCGGCGGGCGTGATCGGCCAGAAGCACGATGCCCTTCTTGCGGTCGCCCTCGACGATGTCGAAGGGCGTGAAAGCTGTGGATCGGGTCATCGGCTGAAAACGGTCTGTTCGCTGGCGTCCGGGCGGGGTGGTATCGTCATTCCACGAAGAGGACTGAGGCGCAATGCCGTTGTTTGGCCACGGTTTCTGCAAAGAATCCCGGATGGGACGCCAAATTGTCCACCGGACCCTTCTAAATCGATTGGAATTGAATAAAACGGCGCGTTGACATGCGCCCGGAGTTTGCTGAAAAGGTGCTTCGACGATGCAGATGTGGTTCGCCAAGGGTTTTGGATTGGGTTGCGCCGGCAGGCTGCGCAAGCGCCTGAGCCTGCCGGTCCTGATCTTTGGCGCGGGCCTGTGCGCGCTCGCCGCGACCTCGCCGGCGCTCGCCGACTTCCGCGTCTGCAACGCGACGCAGAACCTGGTCGGCGTCGGCATCGGCTAT
Source organism: Mesorhizobium sp. M1A.F.Ca.IN.022.07.1.1 (assembly GCF_003997575.1). Taxonomy (NCBI): domain Bacteria; kingdom Pseudomonadati; phylum Pseudomonadota; class Alphaproteobacteria; order Hyphomicrobiales; family Phyllobacteriaceae; genus Mesorhizobium; species Mesorhizobium sp. M1A.F.Ca.IN.022.07.1.1. The sequence continues at coordinate 8,113 of NZ_RZST01000215.1, read as the reverse complement.
CGGGCGAAGGCCGGTTGGATCACCGAGGGCTGGTGGCACATCGAGGGATCGACCTGCAAGACGCTGATCGAGGGGCCGCTGTCATCAAGGTTTTACTATCTTTATGCAGAAGATGCCGAGCGCGGCGGGCGTTGGGACGGCCCGATCAACATGTGCGTCGCCGACAAAGAGTTCAAGATTGCCGGCGTGAATGATTGCGTCGCCCGGGGCTTTCAGCGCGCCGGATTTCAGGAATATGACACGGGCGAGCAGGCAAGCTGGATGGTCCAGCTGACTGACGAGCCCGCAACGGGCGGCGCGCCAGCGGCCCCCGCTCCGGGAACGAACAATCAATGAGACGTAACCGCAAGGTCAAGATCCTCGCCACCATCGGTCCGGCTTCCTCCTCCGAGGAGATGCTGCGAAAGCTCTTCGAGGCAGGCGCCGACGTCTTCCGCATCAATATGAGCCATACCGACCACGAGCTGATGCGCACGCTTGTCGGCCGCATCCGGGCCGTCGAGGCGGCGGTCGGGCGGCCGATCGGCATTCTCGCCGATCTGCAGGGACCGAAGCTCAGGGTCGGCAAGTTCGCCAATGGCAAGGAAGCACTGACCGTCGGCCAGACCTTCACGCTGGATGACAGTCCGGAACCCGGCACGTCGAAGCGCGTCTACCTGCCGCATCCGGAAATCCTGAACTCGGTCGAGGCCGGTCACCGTCTTTTGATCGATGACGGCAAGCTGGAGCTCAAGGCGGTCAAGAGCGACGGCAAGTCGATCGCCTGCACGGTGGTCGCCGGCACCGGCATCTCCGACAAGAAGGGCGTCAGCCTGCCCGACACCGATCTGCCGGTCGGCGCGCTGACCGAGAAGGACCGCGCCGATCTCGACGCGGTGCTGGCGGCAAGCGTCGACTGGGTGGCGCTGTCGTTCGTGCAGCGGCCGGAGGATCTGGCCGAAGCGCGCAAGATCGCGCGCGGCCGGGCCCTCATCATGGCCAAGATCGAAAAGCCGCAGGCGGTGGCGCGCCTGGCCGAGATCATCGAACTCTCCGACGCGCTGATGGTCGCGCGCGGCGATCTCGGCGTCGAGATGCCGCTCGAGGCCGTGCCCGGCATCCAGAAGCAGATCACGCGCGCCGCCCGCCGCGCCGGCAAGCCGGTGGTGATCGCGACCCAGATGCTGGAATCGATGATCACCGCACCCGTGCCGACCCGCGCGGAGGTCTCGGATGTGTCGATCGCCGTCTTCGAAGGCGCGGACGCGATCATGCTTTCGGCCGAATCCGCCGCCGGCGCCTACCCGGTCGAGGCGGTCGCGATGATGAACCGCATCGCCACCAAGGTCGAAGCCGACCCGACTTATGCCGGCATCATCAACGCCCAGCGCTCGGAACCGGAAGCGACCGGGGCCGACGCCATTTCGCTCGCTGCGCGCGAGATCGCGGAGACGCTGAAACTGTCGGCGATCATTTCCTACACCGCCTCTGGAACAACTGGTCTGCGCGCCGCGCGCGAACGGCCGCAAGTGCCGATCGTGGCGCTGTCGCCGATCGTCAACACGGCGCGCCGGCTCTCGCTTCTGTGGGGTACGCATTGCGTGGTCTCGGAGGACGCTATCGACCTCGACGATATGGTCGACCGCGCCTGCCGCATTGCCCTCGAGGAAGGCTTCGGCAAGCCGGGCGACCGCGTCATCATCACGGCGGGCGTGCCGCTGAGGACGCCCGGCTCGACCAACATGCTGCGCATCGCCTATGTCGGCTCAGAGACGCACTAAGCTATTGCCCGTATTCAGGTGGGACCGGCCTGTGAAGCGCGCCTCCCTGCGCTTCCGGGGCTCATGTGGTTAAGTCGCTCCGCCCCGGTTCTCGGAATCCGCTCTGCTCGGCTCGGCCTAATCTGAATCTCGACAGCCTTCCGGTCCCGAGCTTAGCCCGGCGCCAGCTCGGCGTCCGGCACCTTCAGTTCCGGGTACCTGTCAGCGCCTTGCGCGTCGCCGGCGATGCGGCTTTCCACAACGCTCGCCATCGACTGCAGGTCGACCGGCGCGCCGGCCGCCCTTTCGATGGCGCCGACGACGAGGTCCGGGGCGATCCAGTCGGGCTTGTGGCCGAGATTCGCGACCCAGACCAGCTCGGCGCCGGGAATGTCGCGTTCGAGGCCGACGGAATGGACCGTGGCATAGACCACCTTGTCGCGATCGCCGGAGATGACCAAGGTCGGCGCCTTGATCTCACGGTAGCCAGGCGAGGCAGCGCGCACATAATCGTAAAGTTGGGCCACATCGCGGGCGCTGGCGCGGAAGGCAGGCGGCCTCAGAACAAGCGGAATGGAAGCCTTGCCGATATAGCCCTTCGGCACATTGTTCGGTGAAAACACGCAGGCCGTGGCATTGCCGATCCGCAGCATGCCCGCCGCGTAAGCAATGGTCTCGGAAAACAGCCAGCCGACCACCGGAACAGCCGTCAATTTGTAATACCAGGCGGTCGCGCCGCCCGGCCACGGATGGCTCACGGGCGCCAGGAAGACGAGGCCGAGCGTCTTTTGCGGATGCTGGCGCGCGAAGGCGGTTGTGACCGCGCCGCCGAAGGAATGGCCTATGATGATCGCCCTTGCGATGCCGAGCCGATCCATCAACGCGGCGACAGTGTCGGCCTGCGCCGCCAGCGTTTCGTTGTCGCCGCGCTCCGACCAGCCGAAGCCCGGTCGGTCGAGGAACAGCAGCTCGGCGCGGCCCTCGAGCAAAGGCCTCAGCGGCAGCATCTGGTCCTTGAGATTGGCACTGGCGCCATGGATGAAGACGACAGGCGGCAGATCGGCGCCGGCGGCGGGGACGTGGACATAATGGATGCGGGCACCATCGATGTCGGCGAATGCGCCGATCGGCGGATTGCGGCGCTCGATCAGCCAGACGCCGGCGCGGGTAATGCCGGCAAGGGCGATGAGGAAGGCAACGAGGGGGAGGAGCGCGAGGCAGATGAGGTCCATGCGGAAAGTACGGGCGAGTGGATCTAATTTAGGAGCGCGATGAGTTTGGCGAGCTGGCGGCCTGCTGCCAGGCCAAATTATTGCCCGCTTCGGTGGAGTATCGCAAACGTTCGGCTTGGCCGGGCTTGTCAAGGTCGTCGTCACCTTGCGCGAAGGCTGCAGCGGAGCAGAGTTCTGCACCACCGTCGCGGCGCGGAAAAGTCACGGCATGGGTCGTTGGCTCAAGCCCGAGGATGACGAAAAGCTGCCCCTCAAATGCCCTCGCCGGCCAGGTCTTCCGACAGCGTCGAGACCTGGCCCTGGGCGCTGCGCATCATCGGATAGATGGTGAGCACCTTCTGCCAGGCTTCCAGCGCCGACTGCTTGTGGCCGGTCTCGGCCATGATCTGCGCGAGACCCGACAGCGCGCCGAAATGGCGCGGTTCGAGCCGCAGCGTGTGGTCGATGTCCGACATCGACTTTCCATAGTTCTTCATCAGGAAATGCACGGTAGCGCGGCGGTTCCAGCCTTCGGCATAATCGGGCTGCAAGGTCACCACCTGATCGAGGAAATCGAGCGCGACGTCGAATTTCTGGTCTTCCGCCGCCCTTTGCGCCCATCGCATCATCAGGTCGATCGAGGCGCTGCCGGACTGGTTCCACTCATTCCAGATGCGGCCGGCGATGCGTTCGGCGGCCTTCTCGTTGCGCTCGCGTCTGAGATCGGCAAAGAGCTGGTCGAGCCGCCCCTGCCTCGTCGAGGCGACCGGCGGCGGCGTGACGGCGGCCGGCTGCGAAGCGGCGGGCGGCGTGGCCTCATGCTGCGCCGAAGCGGGCAAGGTCGTTCCGGAAAGGACCAGGGCAATGAAGAACGCAAAAAGAATCCGCATGTCCGGAATCTAGTCCCGGACGGCGGATCGTCAAAATGATTTTAGCGTGAGAGGGCCGGCGAACCGGCAGTCGACATCAGCGGGCGCGGCGCTTAGCGCCGCGCGCAAGTCTCAGCCCTGGCGCGCCTTGTAGCGCGGAGCGGTCTTGTTGATGATGTAGATGCGTCCCTTGCGGCGAACCAGCCGGTTGTCGCGGTGACGCGCCTTGAGCGCCTTGAGCGAGTTCTTGATCTTCATGGTCTTGCCTGTTCGGTCGGGGGCCCGGTCCCGGGCCGAATTTTAAAGGCGCGCCCGAAAAAAGCGCGCCTTGAACTTGCGTGGCTCATAAACGAGGAGCCTTGCCCGTGTCAACCGCAAGCGGGCGGCTCTTATGCCGCAAATGGTGCGCTGATCAAATATTCGCCATAGGTAACGCGCGGCATTGCGCGACTCAGAGGCGGCTGGAATGTTGCGGGCCACCCCAGAGCGGGACATAGGTCCCCTCCGGTTATGTCTATTTGTTTAGCCGCATTTCTGCGACGGCAAGCGATTCCTCTAGGTTGCAGATGCTCTCAGCGAAACGGAGTCTTTATCATGCGCCGTCTCTTTCTGCCCGCATGCCTTGTCCTCATCGCGACGGTTCCGGCTGCATGGGCCGAGGACTGCGATCGCAGCGACGACAGCCAGTCGATGATGAATATCTGCGCCAATGCCGATTATCAGGCGGCCGTTGCCAAGCTCAACGCCGCCTACAAGGATATTGTCGGCCGCAATGACGAGAAGGCCAACAAGTTGCTGCAGACCGCACAGCGCGCCTGGATCACCTTCCGCGACGCCGAATGCGCCTATTCGACCGCCGACAGCGAGGGCGGTTCCATCCACCCGATGGAGGTTTCGCAATGCCTGACGGAGCTGACGACCGAGCGCACCAAGCAACTCACCTCCGGCCCCAACTGCCAGGAAGGCGATCCGAGCTGCGCCAGCCCGGACGAGGACGAAGACGTGCAGTAGTCGGCGTTAGCGCCGACGCTCAATGCGCGTGAAATGGCCCATCTTGCGGCCGGGCCGCGACTCGGCCTTGCCGTAGAGATGCAGCATCACGCCGGGCTCGGCGAGCAGCGCCGGAACCTTCAGCATGTCATCGCCGATCAGGTTTTCCATGACACAGTCGGAATGCCGTGCAGGCGAGCCCAGCGGCAGGCCGGCGATGGCGCGGATATGCTGTTCGAACTGCGAAACGATGCAGGCGGCTTCCGTCCAGTGGCCGGAATTGTGGACACGCGGCGCCAGCTCATTGGCTAAAAGCGAACCGTCGGCAAGCACGAAGAACTCGACGCCGATGACGCCGACATAGTCGAGCGCCGCAAGGATTTTTGCTGCCGCTTGCTTCGCCGCCGATGCGGTGTCCGGTGCGATGGCGGCCGGCAATGTCGACGTTCGCAATATGCCTTCGCGATGGATATTCTCGGCCGGATCGTAGGCTGCAACCGAGCCGTCCTGCCCGCGCGCGGCAATCACCGAAATCTCGCGCTCGAAAGCGACCAGCGATTCGAGGATCAGCGGCACATTGCCCATCGCCTCGCAGGTGCCGGCAAAGCCGCCGGTCTCCATGTTGCGGAAGACGCGCTGGCCTTTGCCGTCATAGCCCATGCGGCGCGTCTTCAGCACGCCGCTGCCGCTGAATTTCTTCAGCGCGGCCGTCAGCTGCTCGTCATTGTCCACTGGGCAGAATTCGGCTGTGGGAACGCCGATGCCGTTCAGGAAGCTTTTTTCGGTCACGCGATCCTGCGCGATTTCCAGCGCGCGGGCCGGCGGACAGACGGGAACGCGCGCCGCGAGTGTCTGCGCCGCTTGAACCGGGACGTTCTCGAATTCGTAAGTGACGACAGCGCTGGCGCCGGCCAGTTCGGCAAGGGCCGCCGGATCGTCATAGGCGGCGACGATCTGACGGTTGGCGACCTGCGCCGCCGGGCTGTCGGCCTGTGGCTCCAGGACGACCGTGCGGTAGCCAAGGCGAGCGGCTGCCATAGCCAGCATGCGGCCAAGCTGGCCGCCGCCGATGATGCCGATGGTCGATCCCGGGGCCAGACTCACGGGGTATCTGCCGGTTCGGTGGCGACCTTGGCGGTCTGTGCGGTGCGCCAGGCATCGAGGCGGGCGGCGAGTTTTTCATCGCTCAGCGCCAGGACGGCTGCGGCGAGAAGGGCCGCGTTGGCAGCACCGGCCTTGCCGATGGCCAAAGTGCCGACCGGAATGCCGGCCGGCATCTGCACGATGGAGAGCAGCGAATCCTGGCCGGACAACGCCTTGGATTCCACCGGCACGCCGAAGACGGGCAGCGGCGTCATCGCCGCCGTCATGCCGGGCAGGTGCGCCGCGCCGCCGGCGCCGGCGATAATCACCTTGTAGCCGGCCGCCTTGGCGCCCTTGGCGAATTCATAGAGGCGGTCCGGCGTGCGGTGTGCCGAGACGATCAGTTTTTTGTGCGGGATGCCCAGCGCATCCAGCGTTTCCGCCGCCTGGCGCATCGTCGCCCAGTCGGACTGGCTGCCCATGATGATGGCGACGTCGGCACGCTGATCGGTCAAGGTTTTCGCTCCCGGCGGCAAAGGCGCGCCTTAGCGGAATTCGCCGGCAGCCGCAAGGATTGTCGCGGCTGTGGGCCGACGGTGGCGAGGTCTAGTCCGGCCAGCGCAGCGCCCCGGATGAATCCTTGCGCGCCGCTTTCATCGCATCCGCGGGACGCTCCTTCGCGGTCAGAACCGCGCGCAGCCGCTCGGCGACGATCTCGGCCTCGCCGGGATGCAGGTTGCACGGGTCGAGGAAGAAGTGTCCGCGCTCGACCTCATGGTTGCGCACCATGACGGGCGGTGAGCCGGCGGCCAAAGCCGAGGCTAGGCCCGCGGCGGTGAAGCGGCTCTCCGGACGGACGAAGACCTGCAGGCGGTCGAGCGGGTTGGCGGTTGGGTCGGGCACGATCTCAGCGCCGATGCCCGGAATGCCTTGCAGCGCATCCTTCCACAGATCGAGCGCCGCCTCTTCGCGCCGGCGAATGCCGGCATGGTCGCGCTTTTCCCAAGCGTCGAGCGCCGCCATGGTGCCGGCGATGCTTTCCTTGCCGACCTTCATGGCCCGCGCGACGCCGCGATTCTGCAGATAGGCGGCGCGCACCAGGTCCTTGCGGCCGGTGACGATGCCGCTGGTCGGGCCACTCAGGAATTTGTGGCCGCTGTAGACGACGATGTCGGCGCCGCGCGCGAGGAAGGTCCGCAGATCGTATTCCGAAGCGGCATCGACGATCACCGGCACATTCTTGGCGTGGCAGATCTCGCAGAACTCCTCTAGCGAAAGCATGCCGTATTGCACCGTGTGGTGGGCGACGACGTAAAGCGCGGCCGCGGTGCGCTCGTTGATCGCCTCGCGCACGTGGTAATCCTGCGTGACGCTAACGGTGCCCGCCGGAATGACCTTGGCGCCGGCCACGCGGATCGACTGGTCGATCGGCGCGCCGTAATTGACGATATGGCCGAGCTGGATGACGACCTCCGATTTCAGCCCTTCGGTGTCGTCGGGCAGCCGTTCGATGGCCAGCAGGTTGGTGCCGGTCATCGCGCCGGCGATCGCCATGGTGATGCCTGAGGCGCAGCAGGCGGTGATGAAGCCGGCCTCGCCGCCGGTGAGACGGGCGACGACTGCGCTCGCGGCGCGCTGCAAATCGTCCATCTCCACCCATTGCGAGGCGATCTCGGCCATGGCGCTGATCGCTTCCGGGACGATGATGGAAGCGCCGAGCGTCGTCATCGTGCCCGAGACGTTGATGATCGGACGGAGTCCCAGCCGCTCGCGGATCGTGGTGTTGGAGCCGTTCTCGGAATAGGTTTTCATGGCAGCAGATCCCAGTGTCAGGCGGCGATCTCGACGACCGCTTCGATTTCGACGGTGATGTTTCCAGGCAGCGAGCCGACACCGATCGCCGAGCGCGCGTGGCCGCCGATCTTGTCGAAGACATCGGCGAAGAGATCGGAGCAGCCATTGACCACCTTCGGGTGATCGCTGAAGGTCGGCGTTGCATTGACGAAGCCGAGCAGCTTGACGACGCGCACGATGCGCCCGAGGTCGCCCGCCGCCGCGTGCATGACGGCAAGCAGGTTGAGGCCGGTGAGCCGGGCATGCTCATAGGCCTGTTCGACGGTGACGTCCTCGCCGACCTTGCCGGTGCAAAGCGTGCCATCGGCGCGCAGCGGCCCCTGGCCCGAGAGGAAGATCAGCCGGCCGCTCTCGGCATGAGTAACGA
>NZ_RZST01000214.1:0-10388 GCF_003997575.1 Mesorhizobium sp. M1A.F.Ca.IN.022.07.1.1 | reverse complement strand
CTTCCATTGCGCAGGAGTCCTTTCGATGGCCGGTTACGACTATGATCTCTTCGTCATCGGCGGCGGCTCCGGCGGGGTGAGGGCGGCCCGTGTGGCTGCCTCGCTCGGCAAGCGCGTCGCCATTGCCGAGGAGTATCGCTATGGCGGTACTTGCGTCATCCGCGGCTGCGTGCCGAAGAAACTTTATGTCTATGCCTCGCAATTCCCCGAACATTTCGCCGATGCCGCCGGCTATGGCTGGATGGTGCCGGAGGCAAGCTTCGACTGGCCGACGCTGGTCGCCAACAAGGACAAGGAGATCGCCAGGCTGGAGGCGATCTACAAGAGGAATGTCGAAGGTGCGGGCGGCGAGGCCTTCCACTCGCGCGCCGTGCTGGTCGATCCGCATTCCGTCTATCTCACTGCCGAAGACCGCACCGTCAGCGCCGACCAGATCCTGATCGCCACGGGCGGCCGTCCGGCTCCGCACCCGGCGCTTTCCGGCCACGAATATTGCATCTTCTCCAACGAAGCCTTCGACCTCAAGGAATTGCCGAAGGCGATCATGATCGAGGGCGGCGGCTATATCGCCGTCGAATTCGCCAACATCTTTCATGGACTGGGCGTCGACACCACGCTGGTCTACCGTGGCCAAGAAATTCTTTCGCGCTTCGATATGGACCTTCGCCGCTCGCTGCACGAGACAATGGAGAAGAAGGGGATCAGGATCCTCTGCCGTTCGATCTCGGAATGGGTGCGCAAGACCGCTGAGGGCAGACTGGACGTGCTGCTCTCCAGTGGCCAGACGCTGACCGTCGACCAGGTCATGCTGGCGATCGGCCGCATCCCGAACACGGAGAATATGGGACTCGAAGGCATCGGCGTGGAGCTCGGCAAGACCGGCGCGATCATCGTCGATGAATTTTCCCGCACCAGCATCGACAATATCTGGGCGATCGGCGACGTCACCCACCGCGTGCAACTGACGCCGGTGGCCATCCACGAAGCGATGTGTTTCATCGAGACAGCCTTCAAAGGCAATCCGACAGCGCCAGACCATGATACCATTCCGACGGCCGTGTTTTCGCAGCCCGAGATCGGCACCGTTGGCCTATCCGAGGACGAGGCGGTCAAGCGCTTCCCCGACATCGAGATCTATCGCGCGTCTTTCCGTCCCATGCGGCACACGCTGTCGGGCCGTGACGAAAAGATGCTGATGAAGCTGGTGGTCGACGGCGCGTCGCGGAAAGTGCTCGGCGCCCATATCCTGGGACCGGACGCCGGCGAGATGGCGCAGCTGCTCGGCATTCCGCTGAAGGCGGGGCTGAGCAAGGACGATTTCGACCGCACCATGGCCGTCCACCCGACAGCGGCGGAGGAGCTGGTCACCATGTACAAGCCGACCTATCGCGTGAAGAACGGCGAGCGCGTTTGAAGCCAAGCCGGGAAGGCGCCGCCGGCCATGCCGGCGGCGCGAAGTTTCTTGGCTAGAGGAGCGTGCCGCGCAGGATCACCAGAGCCACCGAGAAATAGATCACCAGCCCGGTGACATCGACCAGCGTGGCGACGAACGGTGCCGAGGCGCTTGCCGGATCGAAGCCGATGCGCTTCAGCGCGAAAGGCAGCATCGATCCCGACAGCGAGCCGAAGGTCACGATGCCGACCAGCGCCGCGCCCACCGTTGCCGCGATCAGCATCCAATGCGGGCCATAGTCGTAGAAGCCGAAATACTGCCAGAGCGCGATGCGGCAGATGCCGACTATGCCGAGGATCGAGCCGAGCACCAAACCGGTCGGCAACTCGCGCAAGGCGACACGCCACCAGTCGCGAAGGCCGATCTCGCGCAGCGCCAGCGCGCGGATGACGAGCGAGGTCGCCTGCGAGCCGGAATTGCCGCCCGAGCTCATGATCAGCGGGATGAAGAGGGTGAGCACGATCGCCTTCTCCAACTCGCCCTCGTAGCTCTGCATGGCGTTCGCCGTGAGCATCTCGCTGAGGAACAGTGCGCATAGCCAGCCGGCCCGCTTCTGGATCATGGCGAGAAAGCCCATCTTCATATAGGGCTCGTCCAGCGCCTCCATGCCGCCGAAACGATGAACGTCTTCGGTCGTTTCCTCGACCATGGTGTCGATGATGTCGTCGATGGTGACGATGCCGAGGATCTTGCCGTGATCCACAACCGGCAGGGCGAGCAGATCGTATTTGGAGATCGTCTGCGCCAGCGTTTCGCGATCGGTCAGCGGCGTGACCGTGACCGGCATGCGATCCGGCGCCACCGACAGGATCGAGTCCTGAGGCTCGCCGGTGATCAGCCGGCGCAAGCCCGTCGCCCGCAGCAGGAGCTGCGTCTCCTTGTCGGTGATGTAAATCGCATAGACGGTCTCGCGCGTGCGCTCGACTTTGCGGATGTAGTCGAGTGTGCGGCCGACGGTCCAGTCCGAAGGCACGCTGACGAACTCGGTCGTCATGATCGAGGCGGCGCTGCCTTCGGGATAACCGAGAATCGAAAGCAGCGTCGCGCGCAGCGGTGGGGCAAGCGCGCCAAGCAGTTCCGAGCGCGCAGGCTCATCGAGCTCGCGCAGGATGTCGGCTGCGCGGTCGACCGACATGGCGGTGAGCAGCTTGCCTGCTTTCGCGCGCGGCAGGGCTGCGGCGAGTTCCGGCGCGCTTTCGAGCTCCGGCTGGTCGAAGATTTCGACCAACCGCTCGAACGGCACCGCGCAGAGCAGCTCGATGGCCGTCTCGCGAGGTTCGCGGTTGAGGGCTTCGACGACGTCGGCGACGTGGTCGTTGGCAAGAACACGGGCAACGGCGACCGCTTCGTCGTCCAATACGGATGCGAATTCATTCATGGCTCACTCCTTGCCGTCCGGCAGGACGTGAGCCGTCAGGTCACGTCAAGGCGGACGGCGGTTGCGTTCGACTGTGACTGTCGCCAGGCATGGCGGGTTTGACCTTTCTGCTCGCGGGGTAGCGCATGACTCCCCGAAAAATCGGCTCCGATTTTCGGAAAGGATCATGCGCAATTCTAAGATTCTACAGCGTCCTTTACGCGTCCGAAGGGCGCGTGGCGGTGTAGGTTTTAAATCTGCGAGCGGGCGCAACATAGGAGCGCGTTTTGCCGAGTCAATCGCGAAGAGCGCTGAAAATGAGCGAAGCATTGCCGGATCGCGAGACTGTGATCGACAGTGGCCGCTGCCGAGGCGACGGACCAGGGCTGGGCTGATTGCTATTTCTGCTTGAGCCGCCGGAAGCGCAACCATTTGTCCTCGGCCGGCCGGGGCTGCGCGAGGATCGTCGTGAGCTCGCGCGGCAGAGCGGGAGCGAGCGGCTTCTTGGTCGCGACGCCATCGGAGATCGCCACGACGCTATGATAGAATTCCTCTCCGGAAAGCGACCGCGGCGGAACGGCCTCGTGCATCACGCTGATCACGGTTACATCGGGGCAATTGACCTTGATCGCTTCGTGGAAGGCGATCTTGCCTTCGGGGTCGAGAGCGCCGGTCGCTTCGTCGAGGAAGAGCAGTCCCGGCTGCTGCAGGATGATGCGGGCTACCACCAGCTTCTGCTTCTGCCCGCCTGACAGGACCTGATCCCAGAGCTTGCCTTCGCGGCTCTCATCGGCCAGGTGGCCGATGAATTCGCCGAGTCCGGCCTTGTGCAGCGCGGCCGCCACCAGCACGTCGGTGTGATCGTTTTCCGAACCCGGCAGACAGACGAGCTGCTTCAGCGAGACCTGCTGCAGCTTGACCTCCTGGGCGGCATAGAAGCTCGTCACCCCTTCCGGGAACACGATGGTGCCGCGACCATAGGGCCACAGACCATTGATTGCCTTGATCAGCGAGGTCTTGCCGCAGCCGGACTCACCCTTGAGGAATGTCCACTCGCCGCGGCGGAAGCGCAGGTTGGCGGCGCTCAGGAAGGGCGTCGCATCCTCGCCCTGATGCGCCAGCTCCAGCTTCTGGATGGTCAGGCCGAAGACGGGATTTTGCGTGGCATAGCTGAAGTCCGAGCGGCCGGTCTGGCGATAGAACTCCTGCGGCTGCTGGACGTTCTCGATGGCGCTGGCGAGCTCGGTCACACGCTGGCTGTTGGCCCTAAGCGTGGCGATCGCGGGCATGACATGGATGAACCACGAACACTGGCTGATCAGCTGCGCGACCATTTCAGAGCCGGTTATGTAGCCCTTGAGATCGAAGCCGTTGTGAATGAACGGCACGAGACCGGGTCCGTAGGAAACGATGCGGGCGCCGATGAAATTGTAGATCAGCTCGAACGACATGTAGCTGGTGTTGACGACGTTCAGCCGCCCCCAGGTCTTGTCGATGTCGACATAGAGCTTGTCGTGCATCGTCTTCTGCACATCCTCGCCGTGTGAGGCGGCGACGTGGAAGCTGCGGCGCAGGAAGGTCGTCAATTCGCTGCGATAACTGCCTTCGGCCTGTTGCATGCGGATGTTGAGACGTTCGAGCAGGCCGCCGAGCTTCACCGCAATCCAGGTGTTGAGCGGCACGTAGGTCGCGACCGCCAGAAAGGCCAGCACGGCACTGCCGTAGCTGCCGAGAAACTCCAGCCCTTTGACCTCCACCGAGGCCCCGATCAAATTCTCGCCGACGAAATAAAGCGACGTCGCCACGCCCAGCACGCCCATGGCGAGGCCGATGGCGCCGCCCGTCATGTCCTTGATCGATTCCTGGATGCGCTGGTCGATGTTGTCGGGAGCGACGATACCGCCGGCAACCGAGCCATGCTGGGCATGGAAATGGGTATGGTTGCCGTCGAGCAGCGCCCGGTTGAATTGGCTGTTCAGCCAGCCCCGCCATTTGCGATGCAAGGTTGCGGAAACGAGATTGCGCACTCCGGTGAAGCCGGCGTCCTTGAGCACGACCAACAGCACCAATATGCCGGCATTGGTCAGAAGCGTCTGGAGCGGATTGATATTGGCGGCGTCGTGGAAGAAGGCGATCGAATTCACCAGCTCGCCCGATGCCATGGCAAACCACACGCCAGCCTTGCTGGAGAGCGCTGTCAGCAGCGCGATGACGAGGGTAAGGGTCCAGGCTTCCTTCCACCGGTCGGAGAACCAGTAGGCTCGCATCAGCCCCCAGAATGTGCGCATCGACGATACCGGCGTCAGGGGCGAGGGCCTTGCCGCCTCGCTGGATGTTTGCTCCGGTACTGTACGTCGCGGTCTACCGACCCGAATCACGATCCCGCCCGAACCTTTCCTGTTTTGTTACACATGGTAACACCAATTGATCATTTTCCATTAATTTTCTTCCCCCGAATGGGAACAGGGTTACCGGCCGTGGCATGAAGGCAACAGAAAAGCTTTGCCGGCTAATATCTATCGGAGGGGAATTCGTGTTTTGGTTCAGCCGGTTGGGAACAGAGTTTCGGCTGGAAAGGACTTTCCCCAGGGGAAGCCAAAAACACGGTTTTGTGAAGGAATATTCAGCCCGATGCGCGGCCGGTCCATGGTTGAAGGGCTCGAAAAGTCCCTTCAGGAGACCTGGGGTTACCTCGAATCAACCGCCGTAGTCCGCGGGAATCTCTCTCAGCAGTCATCACGGGCTTCCGCGTCGGCTGGGCGGAGGGGTGATGCGACCTGATTTAGCCCGCCGTTTCGAGCTCACCGCGCGCCTTGGCCGCAGCGACCTGGCGGATAGCATCGGCCAGCGTGTCGGCGTCCTGCGCGCCCATAACGGCATATTTGCCTTCGAGCAGGAAACAGGGCACGCCGGTAATGCCCATGCGCGAGGCGGTGGCGATCTCGTTGCGCACCGCCTCGACATCGGCATCCGTGGGCAGCAGCGTCTCGACCACGGAACCGTCCAAGCCGGCTTCGCGGGCGGCTTCGGTTAGGACGGCATGGTCGCCGAGATTGGCGCCTTCCTCGAAATTCAGCTGGAAGAGGCGTCGCACCAACCGGTTCTGCACGTCCTCGCCGGCAGGCCCCGCCCAACGGATAACGCGGTGGGCGTCCAGCGTGTTGGGAGCGACCTTGATGGCGCCGAAGGCGAAATGGATCCCTTCCGCCTCGCCGAGCGGCTCAATGCGCGCATGGATCTGCTGGATGCGTTCTTCGCTGCCGAATTTGCCCAGCATGTATTCGCGGCGAACCATGCCGCCTTGCGGAATGGTCGGATCGAGCTGGAACGGCCGCCAGCGCACGTGCACGTCGATATCGCCGGCAGCGGCGACCGCCCTGTCCAGCCGCTTCTGGCCGATGAAGCACCAGGGACAGACGACATCCGACACCACATCGATGGTGATCGAGTTCTCCGCGCTCATGCTCGTCTCCTTGCTTGGTCCGTGTCAGGCGGGGGATCGCGTCAGTTGGGCTTTCGCCACCATGTCGGCAGCTGATAGCCGAATATGGGCGTCTTTTGCGGATGTTCCAGGTAGCTCCAGTAAGCCAGCCACTGCTGCGTGTTGTATTGCATGGGCACCATGTAGTTGCCCGATATCAGCAGCCGATCGAGAACGCGCACCGCGGCGACATAGTCTTCCTTCGTGCGCGCATTCAACATCGCGTTGATCGCCGCGTCGACCGCGGGATCGGCGACGCCGGCCAGGTTGAATGAACCCTCCTGCTTGGCGGCGACGGATCCCCAGCGTCCCACCTGCTCGCTGCCGGGCGAGAGCGAATTGTTGAAACCGCTTGTGCCGATCAGTGCCTCGAAGTCGAAGCGCTGCTTGCGCGACTGGATTTGATCGCCGTCGAGGCCGCGGATGGTTACATCGATGCCGATCTTCTCCAGCGTGCGCTGATAGAGAGCCGCAAGCCGCTCCTCGTCCTGCGATGACGTCATGATCTCGAAGCCGAAGGGATTGCCTTCAGGGTCGAGCATCCGGCCGTCCTCTACGTGATAGCCAGCGCTTTTCAGGAGCTCGAAAGCCGCTCGCAGCACCTTGCGGTCCTGGCCGGAGCCGTCGGTGACCGGCGGCCGCCAGGTTCCGTCCATCACCTCGGCAGGGACGCGGCCGGGGTAGGGGGCAAGCAGCGCCTTCTCCCGCTCGTCGGCGGGATGGCCGAGCGCGGACAATTCCGAGTTCTGCCAGAAGCTCATGGTTCGATTGAACTTGCCGGCGAACAGGTTTTTGTTGGCCCATTCGAAGTCGTAGAGCATGCCGAGCGCACGCCGCACGACCGGATTGGAAAACTTCGGCAGCCTGGTGTTGAACAGGAAGCCCGTCACCACCGGCGGAATACCGGTGTCGAAATATTCCTGCTTCACATCACCCTTGCGAAAGGCCGGGAAGTCGATATCGCGGTCGCGCTTGACCGGATCGGTCTCGTCGTCGAGGGCACAGATGCCTTTCTTGAACGCTTCCGTCTTGGCGTTGGCGTTGAGGAAATACTCGATGGTGATCTGGTCGAAATTGTCGAAGCCGCGCTTCGATGGGATGTCCTTGCCCCAATAATTGGGATTGCGCTTGAACACGATGCGCTGTCCAGGCTGCACCTTGTCCACGGTATAGGGGCCGCTGCCGGTCAGCGGCTTCAGCGTGGTCTTGTCGAAAGTCTCCTTGTCGAAGGCGTGCTTGGGGATGATCGGCGTCAGCGCGACGATCAGCGGAAATTCGCGATTGGCCTTTTCGTTGAAGGTGAACTTCACGCTGTGGTCGCCGGTCTTCTCCAGCCTGGCAATCATGCTCATGCGATCGCTGTAAGGCGGGCGGCCCTTGTCCTTGAAGACATCGTAGGTGAACAGCACGTCCTCCGGCGTCACAGGCTGGCCGTCCGACCATTTGGCCTTGGGATTGAGGTGGAACTCGATGCTCTTGCGACCCGGGTCCATGTCGGCGCTGTCGGCGAGCAGGCCGTAGAGGCTGAAGGGCTCGTTGTAGTTGCGCTGCATCAACGGCTCGAAGACCAGGTTGCCGTAGACCGTGTCGATCATGCCGCGCGCGGTGGTGCGCAGGCTTTTCAGGATGAAGGGGTTGAGATTGTCGAAACTGCCGACGACGCAATAGGTGACGCTGCCGCCCTTCGGCGCATCGGGATTGACGTAGTCGAAATGCGTATAGTCCGCAGGCAGCGCCGGCTCGCCCTGCATGGCGATGCCGTGCTTCGGTTCCGACAAAGCCGGAAGCAGCGAGAGGGCCAGAAACGAGGTCGCGGCGATCAGCCGAACGAGAACGCGGTCCATGACCGTCTCCTTGCCGGGCAGCTTGGTGATTCGACATGCACCCTAGAGCATTTCGCTCCCCGATTGAATCGGCGCACGCCGGTCGCTTGGTTCAGTCGGCGCATCGCCGATGGAGGTTCGTCCAGGGCAGGAGAAGCGGCAAGAAAACGCGGAAACCGGGCTGGATTCGGCGCCGCTGGCAGTGTAACACGCGCTCCGAAGTCATGCTGTTGCCTCATTTGGGCAACACGTAGCGGGACCACACGGCAGAAAGAAGCCGGTCCCCGGGATCATTTGAGAGGAAAGTGCACCATATGACGAGCAACGCGTATCGCCTTTCGGTGCTGGCCGCAGGCGTGGTCGGCGTTCTGGGCGCCGGGCTTTTCACCGCTTCCGCCCAGCAGCCGCCGCAGATTCCGCAGGGCTGGTTCAAGGCCTGCACCAAGCAGGAAGACGTCGACATCTGCAACGTGCAGAACATCGTCACCGCCGGCAATGGCCAGCTCGTCACCGGCGTCAGCCTGATCGAGCTCAAGGGCAAAGTGAACCGTAAGGTGTTCCAGGTGACGGTGCCGACCGGCCGTCTCGTTCCTCCGGGCATCGGCCTGCAGATCGATTCCGGCAAGGCGCAGAAGCTCGACTATGTGATCTGCTTTCCGGATCGCTGCGTGGCCGAAGTGCCGCTGACCGACCAGCTTGTCGCGTCCTTCAAGAAGGGCCAGCAGATCACGCTCACCTCGGTCAATTTCCAGAACCAGCCGAACCCGATCAAGGTTGCGCTGACGGGCTTTAGCGGCGCCTATGACGGCCCGCCGCTGCAGCAGTCGGACATCGAGGACCGCCAAAAGAAGCTGCAGGACTTCGTCGCCAAGAACAACCAGGACTTCGCCAAGAAGCTTAAGGAAGAGCAGGACAAGGCGAAGACCGCCAACTGATTGTTGGAGCGTTTCTCAAGCATGCAAGAAGCGGGGCAGGCGCCCCGCTTTTTTGTTGTCGCTTGTCCAGCCGTCAGTGTTTCGAGTGACCTTTCGGCTCGTAGCGCCCGTCGGGCAGCTTGTCGAACATCTCGCCGATCTGCGGGTGGCGCACCGGCTCGCCCGACCGGTCCTCGAGCAGGTTCTGCTCGGATACATAAGCGATGTACTCTGTCTCGGAGTTCTCGGCGAGAAGGTGATAGAAAGGCTGGTCCTTGCTTGGACGCATGTCCGACGGGATCGCTTCATACCATTCTTCGGTGTTGGCGAATTGCGGATCGACGTCGAAGATCACGCCACGGAACGGAAACAGCCGGTGGCGAACAACTTGTCCGATCGCGAATTTGGCCGTCTTCATCGCACTCACCACTTCGGTCCCGAGGCGCCGCAGCGGCTTGCGCGCACAGGGCGCCTAAGGTCTTGAATCTACACGTCACGCACTCAAAAATCGACCCCGACTTTCGGCTTGGTACGATTTGGCGCAGACGTTGCTCCAATGCAATGCTTTACCGATGCCCTGGCCACCAAGCGACCTATCAGCAGGCGCAATCCTCGGCCGAAAGCGGTAGTTTGCAAATGTACCTCAGCGCGCGGCCTGTTTCCTGAAGCTGCCGGCGAGCGCCCGAAAACCGCTTCCCGGCCGCAGGCCTTCGCACATGAAGAAGGCGCGCAGCGGCGCGAAGCTGCCCAGCACGTTGAGGCCGGCGCTGCGCGCAAGCTGCGCCGGGAGCATGTCGGATAGCAGCGACATGTTGAGCAGGTTCACCGCACTGCTGCGCACCAGGATGTCCGGACGGCGCCGCGTGTCGTAGGCGGCAAGGCTCAGCCTCGACCCGGGATCGTCGCGATTTTCGCTGGCGATTCCAATTAGATCGTCGATATCCCTGATGCCGAGATTGAGGCCTTGTGCCCCGATCGGCGGGAAGACATGAGCAGCCTCGCCGACAAGCGCCACACGGTTTTGCGCGAACCGACCGGGCGAGGCCGCCGAAAGCGGGTAGACTTGGCGGCCGGGCTCGACCGAGACCCGGCCGAGCATGGACTGCATTTGCTCTTCGACCCGAACAGACAGCGCGGCATCGTCGAGCGCGGCCAGTTCCTGTGCCGTTTCCGGCTTCACCACCCAGACGAGACTGGAGCGCTTGCCCGGCAGCGGCACCTGCGTGAACGGCCCGGTCTCGGTATGGAATTCGGTCGAGATGAAGCCATGCTCGCTGCGATGGCTGAAATTGAGAACGAGCGCCGACTGAGGATAGGGTCGGGCGGAGGCTTTGATGCCGGCGGCCTCGCGCGCCGGCGA
>NZ_RZST01000213.1:0-10425 GCF_003997575.1 Mesorhizobium sp. M1A.F.Ca.IN.022.07.1.1 | reverse complement strand
CCTTGGTAGAGACCACCTGGTCGGCGCCGGCGGCGACGATCAGCGTCGGTACCTGGATCCTTGCCATGAAATCGGGGTCGCTGACCGCTTCCGCGGCTGCGGCTGCGGCCTTCAGCCAGCGGATGGTCGGACCACCGAGTCCAAGGTGGGGCCAGGCCCTGTAAATGTCGGTATTGCGCCGGTAGCGCTCCGGGTCGGACGTCACCTTGTTCATTTCGAAGGGCGTCGGCAATTTCGGGCGCGGCCCCCAGGCGGCATAGAGGCGGCCGAGGCCCAGCGCGCAGAACACCGCGCAGACGCGCCTTATGGTGGCGATCGAAACCCGCAAGTCGGGCACGGCCAGGAAAGGCGCGATCAGCACCATGCGCCGCACCCGGTTGACCATCGACGGCGAGGCAAGCAGCGCGATCACTGCTCCCGTCGAATGGGCGAGGATGTAATAGGGACCGCGGCAATCGGGCAGCACGATCTCCTCGAAGAACTGCTCGAGATCACGGGTGTAGTCACGGAAGCTGCGGACATAGCCGCGCTGCCGGTCGCGCAGCAGGCGGCTGGAATCGCCCTGGCCGCGCCAGTCGAGGGTGGCGACGCCGAATCCGCGGTCGGCGAGATCGCGGATGGTCTCGAAATATTTCTCGATGCACTCGTTGCGGCCGGTCAGCAGCACCACCGTGCCCTGGAGCGGGCGGGCGACGGTGGCGAAAACGCCGTAGCGGATCTTCCTGCCGTCGCGGGTGGTGAAGAAGCCGCCGGCAGCGTTCTGCGGCGGCGGATTGCCCTCAGTCAGATAGAAAAGGTCCGTCATTCGGCGCTTCGTTGATTGCTTCTTGCCCGAGCGGGCCAGGCGTCGCCACGGTGATAGACGCCCATGCGCCAAAAGCAAAGGTCCGGGATACGCGCTTTCCTGAACGGGAAGGCCGGAAGCACCTGCGGCGCGCTTCCGGCCTCTGTCGATCCGGGAGGAAGGGACGTTACACCCGGTCGGCCTCGTCGCGGCGCACCGATCGAGGCGCCGCATATCCGTATCGTTGACTGCAGCCTAGCGATCCCACGCTGAACGGATGCCGAAGCCTCGGTTCATCTGGCGTTCATCGAAACGAAAAAATCGAAGGGAAAGTTGGTGCGCGAAGTTCTTGAAATGGGCTTTTCCGCTTCCCAAATGGAGGTTGCGGCCGCCGATGTCGGGGCCGCTGGCCTATCCGGAACGCCTTTCGAGGGTTTCGTACCGGGTCAAACGCAAACCATGTTGCTCAACAGGAGAACACATCATGCGTAACGTTGATTTTTCCCCGCTTTATCGTTCGACCGTCGGTTTCGACCGGCTGTTCACCATGCTCGATACGCTCGGCCAGCCCGAGAGCGCGCAGACCTATCCGCCCTATAACATCGAGCGCACCGGCGAGAACGCCTATCGCATCTCGATGGCGGTTGCCGGCTTCTCGGAAGACGAGATCTCGATCGAGGCGCACCGCAATGTGCTGACCGTCAAGGGTGAGCGCAAGGAAGAGAACAATGGCGAGGGTTCGGAGCTGCTCTATCGCGGCATCGCTTCGCGCGCCTTCGAGCGTCGCTTCCAGCTCGCCGACCACGTTGAGGTCGAGGGCGCCACGCTGAAGAACGGCCTGCTCTTCGTCGACCTCAAGCGCAACATTCCGGAAGAGCTGAAGCCGCGCAAGATCGCGATCACCTCGTCTTCGGACAAGGCCAAGCAGATCGAGGCCAAGGCCGCCGCGTAAGCCGCGGGCTCCATGTAAGAAACGTCTCCCTCCCGAGACGAAAGCGGCGCCGAAGGGCGCCGCTTTTTTGTGACATTAATCCTGCGCCAGAAAATCAACGCGGCGACATTTCGCCGATGTTTTCTGGCTTTTTTGATCCTGCTTGGCCTCGAACTGTCGCTGGGGCCTTTGCTCGCCTGATCATTGCGAGAGGTGTTGGCCGAGACGGTCGATCTCTTGGGTGGTGGTGGCGAAGCTGGCGACGAAACGGTAGATTGCTTCCTTGTCGCCGAGATGGCCATCGAAACCCTGCGGCACGCCCCATTCATAGAATTTGGCGCCGGCGGTCTGCAGCTTTTCGGCAAGAGCGCGGTCGAAGATTGCGAACACTTCGTTGGCCTGCGGCAGCCAGGCGAGCCTGCCCGCCGGCGCGTCCTCGATCGTCTCGGCGAGATGTGCCGCCATCGCATTGGCATGCCGCGCCATCCTCAGCCAAAGGTCGTCGGTGAAATAGGCTTCGAATTGCGCCGAGATGAAGCGCGCCTTGGAAAAGGTCTGTCCGGCGCGCTGGCGAAGCAGGCGCAGATCCCGGCCGACTTCCGGGTTGAAGATCACCACCGCGTCGGCCATCCAGCAACCGTTCTTGGTGCCGCCGAAGGAGATCAGGTCGACGCCGCTCCTCCAGGTCATTTCCGCCGGCGTGACGTCGGTCGCGGCAATCGCATTGGCAAAGCGCGCGCCATCCATATGCAGTGGCAGCTTGTGCCTGCGGCTGACCTCGGCGATCGCCTTGACGTCGTCGACGGTGTAGACGGTGCCCACCTCGGTCGCCTGGGTGATCGTCACGGCCATCGGCTGGCCGGCCGGCGCAAGATCCTGTGAATAACGCCTGATGGCGTCGTCGAGAGCCTGCGGGTTGATGCGCCCCAGGGGACCCGCAACCGGCGTCGTACGAGCGCCGCCGGTGTAGAAGCCCATCGCTCCGAACTCGTCGACATTCATATGCGCTTCGGAATGACAAAGGGCGATGCCGCCGATACGGTTCAACGCCGCCATCGAAAGGGCGTTGGCCGCGGTGCCGGTGGCGACGAAGAACACTTGAACATCGCGCTCGAAGATCTCGCTGAAGCGATGGTAGACGGTGCGGTCCAAGTCGCCGTCGCCATACGCGGTCGCGATGCCGGCCGCGTGGCGGGAGAGGTTCGCCGAAATGTCGGGATGAACGCCCGCCCAGTTGTCGGATGCAAAGAACATCGAGAGGTCCGTATTGTGATTGGCAGAAAGCGGCGCGACTTGACTGCTTTGGCGCCCGAAGCGCAAGGGCCAATCTTTCGCAAAACGGTGAAGCCAGCCGGGCCGTAACGACTGACTAGAGGTTGCGTTTTCCGATCCCTTCGCGAAATTTTGTGTCGCGGCACGCCCAAGAATTTTGTGAATCGGTCTTGTGCAGGTGCGGGATTTCTGCCATAAAAAATTTAGGACAGTAGTGCTGTCTTATTTTGTCGCACAAAACAGGCTGGACTGGCATATCATCGCTGCCATTCCGGCTATTGTCGCGAGCGGCGGGTAGACGGCTCCGCTCTGGCCTGTACGATACCGGATGCGAACCGGGCGTATGGCCGCATGGTTCGGCAAGAATTTCGCGAGACGTGCAGCAAGGACGAAGGGAAGCATCGTGCTTCCCAAGGCAAACCAGCGCCCCGAGGGAAATCACCGCCAAGGGTGCGGAACGGAGGATAGGACGATGACGGAACTGACGCCATCTGCGATCAACGGCCAGGCCGCGCAGACGAAAGCGGCAGCCGTCAAAACTGGTACCGCCGCCAATGGTTTGATCGCGCAGGGCCTCTACGATCCGCGCAACGAGCATGACGCCTGCGGCGTCGGCTTCATCGCCAACATGAAGGGCGTAAAGTCGCACCAGATCGTCGAGGACGGTCTGGCGATGCTGGAAAACCTCACCCATCGCGGCGCTGTCGGCGCCGATCCGCTGGTCGGCGACGGCGCCGGCGTGCTGGTGCAGATTCCGGATCGGTTCTTCCGCGATGAGATGGCCGGAAAGGGCGTCGAACTGCCGCCGGCAGGCCAATATGGCGTCGGCCACTGGTTCATGCCGCAGGACGCAGCCCTTCGCGCCCATATCGAGGACATCATCGCCGAATCGGCCCAGTCCGAAGGGCTGCCGCTGATCGGCTTCCGCGACGTGCCGGTCGATAATTCGTCGCTGTCGAAGGCGCCGGAGATTGTCGCCTCCGAGCCGTTCCATCGCCAGGTGTTCATCGGCCGCACGGCCGAGATTCCGGACGACGAGGAGTACGAGGCGAGGCTCTACCTGCTGCGCAAGGTGATCTCGGGCCGCATCTATGCCGAGAACGACAACAAGGATGTCGGCGCCTATTGCGTGTCGCTGTCGGCGCGCACCATCGTCTACAAGGGCATGTTCCTCGCCTACCAAGTCGGCGCCTATTACAAGGACCTCAAGGATCCGCGCTTCGACACGGCGCTGATCCTCGTCCACCAGCGCTTCTCGACCAACACCTTCCCGTCATGGAAGCTGGCGCATCCCTATCGCATGGTCGCGCATAACGGCGAGATCAACACGGTGCGCGGCAACAACAACTGGATGGCGGCGCGTCAGGCCTCGGTCGATTCCGAGCTGTTCGGCAACAACATCTCGAAGCTGTGGCCGATCTCCTATGAGGGTCAGTCCGACACGGCGTGCTTCGACAATGCGCTCGAATTCCTGTTCCAGGGCGGCTATAGCTTAAGTCACGCCATGATGATGCTGATCCCGGAAGCCTGGGCCGGCAACAAGCTCATGGATTCCGACCGCAAGGCGTTCTACGAGTACCACGCTGCGCTGATGGAGCCGTGGGACGGGCCGGCGGCGGTCGTCTTCACCGACGGGCGCCAGATCGGCGCGACGCTCGATCGCAACGGCCTGCGTCCGGCTCGCTACATCGTCACCGACGACGACCGCGTCATCATGGCTTCGGAAGCCGGCGTGCTGCCGGTGCCGGAGGAAAAGATCGTGCAGAAGTGGCGGCTGCAGCCCGGCCGCATGCTTTTGATCGATCTGGCCAAGGGCCGCATCATCTCCGACGAGGAGATCAAGTCGGAGATCGCGACCAGGCACCCTTACAAGACCTGGCTCGCCAACACGCAGTTGATTCTTGAAGAGCTGAAGCCGGTCGAGCCGCGGGCGCTGCGCAAGGATGTCAGCCTGCTCGATCGCCAGCAGGCCTTCGGCTACACACAGGAAGACACGAAGCTTCTGATGGCGCCGATGGCCACTACCGGCCAGGAAGCGGTCGGCTCGATGGGCACCGACACGCCGATCTCGGCGATGTCGGACAAGTCGAAGCTGCTCTACACCTATTTCAAGCAGAACTTCGCTCAGGTCACCAATCCGCCGATCGACCCGATCCGTGAGGAACTGGTGATGAGCCTGGTGTCCTTCATCGGGCCGCGGCCGAACATCTTCGACCTGATCGGCACATCGCGCCGCAAGCGGCTTGAAGTGCGCCAGCCGATTCTCACCAACGGCGATCTCGAGAAGATCCGCTCCATCGGACACACCGAGGACCGCTTCGACACCAAGACGATCGACATCACCTACGGTTCGAACGAGGGCGCTGCCGGCATGCAAGGCGCCATCGACCGGCTCTGCGAGCGCGCCGAGGCGGCGGTCGCGGGCGGCTACAACATCATCATCCTGTCCGACCGCCAGGTCGGGCCGGACCGCATCGCCATTCCGGTTTTGCTGGCGACGGCGGCGGTGCACCATCACCTGATCCGCAAGGGCCTGCGCACCGCGGTCGGACTGGTCGTCGAATCCGGCGAGCCCCGCGAGGTGCATCATTTCTGCTGCCTGGCCGGCTACGGCGCCGAGGCGATCAACCCCTATCTCGCCTTCGACACGCTGCTCGACATGCACAGGCGCGGCGAACTGCCGGAGGAGGTCGACGCATACGAGGTCGTCTCCCGCTACATCAAGTCGATCGGCAAGGGCATCCTCAAAGTGATGTCCAAGATGGGCATCTCGACTTACCAGTCCTATTGCGGTGCGCAGATCTTCGACGCCATCGGGCTCAAGTCGGACTTCGTCGAGAAGTATTTCACCGGCACCGCGACGCTGATCGAAGGCGTCGGGCTGGACGAGATCGCGACCGAGACTCTCAGCCGCCATACCGATGCCTTCGGCAACGACCCGGTGCTGCGCAACAATCTCGAGGTCGGCGGCGAATACATGTTCCGCATGCGCGGCGAGGCGCATATGTGGTCGCCGGATGCGGTCGCCAGCCTGCAGCATGCCGTGCGCCAGGGCTCCTGGGACACGTTCAAGGAGTATTCGGCGCAGATCGACAGCGCGACAGCTAGAGCGCAGACCATCCGCGGCCTGTTCGAGATCAAGCTGGCGGAAGAGACCGGCCGCAAGAAGGTCGCGATCGAAGACGTCATGCCGGCGGCCGAGATCGTCAAGCGCTTCTCGACCGGGGCGATGTCCTTCGGCTCGATCTCCCGGGAAGCGCACACGACGCTGGCGCGCGCGATGAACGCCATCGGCGGCAAGTCGAACACCGGCGAGGGCGGCGAAGAGGCCGACCGCTATCTGCCGCTGCCCGGCGGCGGCAAGAATCCGGAACGCTCGGCGATCAAGCAGGTCGCGTCGGGGCGGTTCGGCGTGACGGCGGAGTATCTGGTCAATTCCGACGTCATGCAGATCAAGGTGGCCCAAGGCGCCAAGCCCGGCGAGGGCGGTCAGTTGCCCGGACACAAGGTCGACGCCACCATCGCCAAGGTCAGACACTCGACGCCAGGCGTCGGCCTGATCTCGCCGCCGCCGCATCACGACATCTACTCGATCGAGGATCTGGCTCAGCTGATCTACGACTTGAAGAACGTCAATCCGGCGGCCGATGTCTCGGTCAAGCTGGTCTCGGAGGTCGGCGTCGGCACGGTTGCGGCGGGCGTCGCCAAGGCGCGCGCCGATCACATCACCATCTCCGGCTACGACGGCGGCACCGGCGCTTCGCCGCTGACCTCACTCAAGCATGCCGGCAGCCCGTGGGAAATGGGCCTCGCCGAGACGCATCAGACCCTGGTGCTCAACGGCCTGCGCTCCCGCGTGGCGCTGCAGGTCGACGGCGGGTTGCGCACCGGCCGTGACGTCATCATCGGCGCGCTGCTCGGCGCCGACGAGTTCGGCTTCTCGACCGCGCCGCTGATTGCGGCCGGCTGCATCATGATGCGCAAGTGCCACCTGAACACCTGCCCGGTCGGGGTGGCGACGCAGGACCCGGTGCTGCGCAAGCGCTTCAAGGGCACGCCGGAGCATGTCATCAACTTCTTCTTCTACGTGGCGGAGGAGGTGCGCGCGCTGCTCGCCGAAATGGGCTTCACCCATCTCGACCAGATCATCGGCGACACCGACCTTCTGGAGAAGCGCGACGTGATCCAGCACTGGAAGGCGCGCGGGCTCGACTTCTCGAAGATGTTCTTCAAGCCGGAGGCGCCGGCTGAGGCGCTGCACTGGACCGAGCGGCAGAAGCATCCGATCGACGACGTGCTCGACCGCAAGCTGATCGAGCTGGCAAAGCCGGCGCTGGAAGCCAAGCAGCCGGTCAGCATCGAGCTGCCGATCCGCAATGTCGACCGCTCTGCCGGCGCGATGCTGTCGGGCGAAGTCGCCAAGCGCTTCAAGCACAAAGGCCTGCGCGAGGACACGATCCAGGTTAAGCTCACCGGCACGGCTGGCCAGTCTTTCGGTGCGTTTCTCGCGCGCGGCGTTTCCTTCGAGCTGGTCGGCGCCGGCAACGATTATGTCGGCAAAGGCCTGTCGGGCGGCCGCATCGTCATCCGGCCGCCGGAAGAGGCCAAGATCGTCGCGGCCGACTCGATCATCGTCGGCAACACGGTGCTCTACGGCGCGACCGAGGGCGAGGCCTATTTCGCCGGCGTCGCCGGCGAGCGCTTCGCGGTGCGCAATTCCGGCGTCGTTGCCGTTGTCGAAGGCGTCGGCGACCATGGCTGCGAATACATGACCGGCGGCATCGTCGTGGTCATCGGCAAAACGGGCCGCAACTTCGCCGCCGGCATGTCGGGCGGCGTCGCCTATGTGCTCGACGAGAAGGGCGATTTCGCCGAACGCTGCAACATGGCGATGGTCGAGCTGGAGCCCGTTCCGGAAGAGGACGACCTGATGGAGAAGCTGCTCCATCATGGCGGTGACCTCGACCATAAGGGACGCGTCGACGTCTCCGGAGACATGACAAGCCATGACGAGGAGCGGCTCTATCAGCTGATCTCGAACCACGTCCATTACACGGGCTCGGTGCGCGGCCGCGAGATCCTCGACAATTGGGCAAGCTTCCGGCCGAAATTCCGGAAAATCATGCCGGTCGAGTATCGCCGCGCGCTGATCGAGATGGAGCGCATGCGCATGAGCGTGGCGGCGGAATAGGCTTTGGGCACGGCCGGGGAGGTAATCGCCCGGCCGGCATCCTCACCAACAATCCTGACCTCGGACCAAGGTTGCCACGGCGGCCTTATGAGGTTAACGGGTGCGCCGACAAGCTAGACTTGCGAGCGCGCCTTCGGACAGCAGGGACTGGACTATGGGCAAGGTAACAGGGTTTCTCGAAATCGACCGGCAGGTGCAGAAGTACCAGCCTGCCTCGGATCGCATCCGGCATTTCCGCGAATTCACGCTGCCGATGTCGGACAAGGAGGTCGAGAAACAGGCCGCGCGCTGCATGGATTGCGGCATCCCGTTCTGCCATGGACCGACCGGCTGCCCGATCCACAACCAGATCCCGGACTGGAACGACCTCGTCTACAATGGCGACTGGGACAGCGCGATCCGCAACCTGCATTCGACCAACAATTTCCCGGAGTTTACCGGCCGCATCTGCCCGGCGCCTTGCGAGGAAGCCTGCACGCTGAACCTCGAGGACATTCCGGTCGCCATCAAGACGGTCGAGCAGGCGATCGCCGACAAGGCCTATGAGACCGGCCACATCCGGCCCTACCCGCCGGAAAAGAAGACCGGCAAGCGGGTTGCCGTCATCGGCTCCGGGCCGGCCGGCATGGCCGCCGCCCAGCAGCTCGGCCGCGCCGGCCACGATGTGCATGTCTATGAGCGCGAGAGCCGGCCGGGCGGGCTGATGCGCTACGGCATTCCCGACTTCAAGATCGAGAAGCATTACATCGATCGCCGCATCGAGCAGATGCAGGGCGAGGGCGTGAGTTTCCATTGCGGCGTCAATGTCGGCGTCGACAAGCCGGTTGCCGAGCTCCTCGCCGAGCACGACGCCGTGCTCTATTGCGGCGGCTCGGAAACGCCGCGCCCGGCCAACATTCCGGGCGACGATCTCAGCGGCGTCTATGACGCCATGCCGTATCTCGTGCAGCAGAACCGCCGCGTCGGTGGCGAGCCGATCCAATCGGTGGCCTGGCCGTCACATCCGATCATCGCCGGCGGGCAGCATGTCGTCGTCGTCGGCGGCGGCGACACCGCGTCCGACTGCATCGGCACCGCCTTCCGGCAGGGCGCGGTGCGCGTGACGCAGCTCGACATCCGTCCGCAGCCGCCGGAGAAGGAAGACAAGCTCGCCGTTTGGCCTTACTGGGCGACGAAGATGCGCACGTCTTCCTCGCAAGCCGAGGGCGCGGAGCGCGAATTCCAGGTGGCGACCCTCGAATTCATCGGCGAGGACGGACAGCTGACTGGCGTCCGCTGCTGCGAGGTCGATGAGAAGCGCAAGCCGATCGCCGGCACCGAGTTCGTCATCCGCGCCGATCTCGCCTTCATCGCCATCGGCTTTGCCGGTCCGGCGAATGATGGGGTCATGAAGGAGCTGGACGGCGAGATAAAAGTGGTCACCGACAGCCGCCGCTCGCGGAACGTCGAGGCCGACGACCGCGACTACAGAACCAGCATAGACAGGCTCTATGCCGCGGGCGACGTCCGTCGCGGCCAGTCGCTGGTGGTGTGGGCGATCCGCGAAGGCCGCCAGGCAGCGCGGGCGATCGACGAGGCGCTGATGGGGTCTAGCGTACTCCCCCGCTGAGGCTACCTGCAGCCACGATGGGCTCTTCCGTTGCGGCCCTACCGACGCACCGCTGTCGAGGTCTCCGATGAAGCGGTCGGCGTCTTCGGCGGCCAGGAAAAATCGTCGGCTCGGCCGGGCGAGGCGACGGGCGCCTTGCCCTCGACGGTCAGCTTTTCGCCTGGAAGATTCGGATCGGCCTTGGCTGGCGGTGCGGCACCCAGCAGCTCGGTCCCGCCGTCGAGCGCGGGGTCGCTGAGCAGCATCGGCGCGGTGCGGTCGACGATGACAGGGGCCGCGGCAGGCTTCGACGCCTCGACCGGAGCGCCCGCCGGCGCGGAAACCGTGGTGACGCTTCCGGGTGCCGCCAGCCCGAGGATCTTGGCCAGCGGCTTTTCGGTGTAGAAGGCAAGCTTGCGCTTGCCGGCCTTGGTCACGTTGATGCCGTCGTCGGAGCGCAGGCGCACCGGCTGGCCGTTGATGTCCGGACCGGAGGTGACGAAGGCGCCGTTCTCGTCGACGAAGCCGTCCCAGACATCGACGAACTCGCCGCCATGGGTCTGTGCGGCTGAATGATAGATGTCGTTGAAGGCGAGCATATCCGAGGTCATTTTTGCCGCCCCGAACGCCGGCATGCCGACCCACAGGAACGGCACCTT
>NZ_RZST01000212.1:0-10501 GCF_003997575.1 Mesorhizobium sp. M1A.F.Ca.IN.022.07.1.1 | reverse complement strand
AGGCCGACCTGTGGGATCGCGGCTACCTGAACCTCAGCGGCCGCGCCATGATCACCATCGGCGGCGACAACAACGCGAGATCGCCTTTGGCGCCCTGCAAGCCAGCCTCGATCTGAGCTACAGCCCCTCGATAGTTCACTTCACATGGGGTGGATGTGACGAGATGGACGAAGTCACAGGCGATGGCCACGCCGAACTGCTCGACGACGGCTCGATCGAGATCACATTCGCCTACCACAACGGCGACGAGGCCATCCTCAAGGCAATACGGCAGACTTCTTCAACAGCCTGCTAGGGTTAGCAATTGCAAATAGACTTGGGCAAGATGGAGCGCAGGTGGTCATTTGCGGGCGAAATCGGAATTGGATAAAGCTGTTGCCGAATTGAGGGACAAATCGAGATGCGAAGTTGCTCATGGTATCGTCGCAGATCTATCGCGACGATCAGATGTTGACATTTTGTTCGATCGTACACTCACTCTGTTGGGAGGCGCTGATTGCCTCGTCGTGTTCCGGCCACGCGCCATACGGAACTATCGACATTTTAAGTGACGACGATTGGGATGAGTCATACGAGATGTTTGCCACTGAGTGCAGTGCGGCTGTCGCGAGCCGCAGCTAAAGTGATGAAAGCGTCGGAGCGTGGTGGGGATATCGTCTATGTGACGTCGGCGGGTATCCACGAAGCGACCGACCACAGGGTTGCGTCGAATGTCATGCGAGCCGGATAGCAGTAGTCGCCAAGCACCTTGCTGATACTCTTGCAGGAAGTGGCGTTCGCGTAAATGTTGTAGCGCCAGGATACTTTGACACCGGCAGGGTGCGCAGGAGAATTGAGGAAATTATGGTTGGCGAGGGACTCGATCGACGGTCCGCCACTGGAAGGATTGCTACGGCCAATCCGTTGGGACGGATCGGAACAGCCAATGAGCTTGCGGAACTAATCCCATCATTGTGGGGGACGGCGCGAGATATCTGAACGGAACAACAATAACGATGGACGGGGGCAGTAGCCGCCTGGCTGCGTAATCCGGTTAGCTGCTTTCGCGGAAGCGCACGTTTGGTAGCCTATTGATTGCGGGCGTCTCCGGTCTCAAGACCGTGGAGTCCACAAAGCGCGAGCCGATCTCTTAATCCTTAAGCAGTGTTCGGGGAGAGGGTGGTGACGCAGAATTCTGCGACCTACTCCCTGATCGGCTTCACGCCGGCGCATTCTACGCAAGCCGGCCAGTATTCCGAGCAATGGCCTGTCACCTATCCCGCCTTATCCCGGTCGGGTTCTGATCTGCAGCCGGCCACGCTTGCAGATCGCAATCTGAGTGTCGTGGGCGGGGGAGCTGCAGAAGCTGCTGCGCAAACTAGTTCCGCAGTTTCAAAGACCGGGGGCGATCCTGACGCGCGGCACGAGTGCCAACGGTGATATGAGGCTTTTCGGGACCCGCCTCGAACTCTGCCGGACGCCCGCTTCACCCCGCGGCGGGGCCAAGGGTGAGCTTGTCGGGTAAAAGCCCTTTTTGGAACGGAAGAAAGCTCGGCCTGATCCGTACGGTAATCACCCCGTCCGCTAACATCACGATGCGTTGCCGATGCCGTGATCGAGGCGACAAGAAGATGGCGCCGCCTGACACCCGTGCGCGTAGCGCCGGCTGAAGAACGAAGTGTAAGAGGTCATTGCACATCGCCTACCCCACCTAAAAGCACCATCCGCAAACTGTCGCGCACGGCTTCGAGACGCGCCTGCCAGATTGACAGCCAATGATGCATAGTGGGAGAGCATGGTCGGCAGCTTCACAATCCAACGGAGAGGGCACAGAAGGCGTGAATGGCGCCTGAATCGCCGGTTTCCTGCGCCTACGGGCCAGATTCGCGCGAAATGGGGTGCTTTAAGCGCTATTATAACCGGCATGAGGATGGGAAAACCACTGTCCTCACTTGTTTGGTGGGGCAGCGCGAAAAACAAGGAGGAATCTATGATCAAGCATCAACACCTCACAGGCCGAACTGATCCCGTCAGACGTGCAGTTCTGAGGGGAATGGCCGCTCTCGGCATCACGGCGGTGGCGATCGCCTCGCTGGCTGGCTCCGCCTCGGCGGGGGCCCTGCTCGACAGGATCAAGAATGGCGGGCCAATCCGCATCGGCTTCTCCACTGACACCGCATGGTCGTTCAAGGGAGAGAACAACGAGATGCTGGGCATCGGCAATGTTTTGGTGATGGAGCTCCTGAAGAAACTGGGAGCGACAAAGTTCGAACCCGTGGACATGGAGTGGGGATCGCTTATCCCTGGCATGCAGGGAGGCCGCATCGATGTGATCACTAGCGCGATGTTCGTGTTGCCTCAGCGCTGCCGCAACGTGCTATTCACCGATCCGTTCGGGACGGTGTACGGCGGTCTCGTGGTGCCGAAAGGCAACCCCAAAGGGGTGCATTCCTTGCCAGATATTCGTGACAAGGGGCTGACATTTGTTACCGGTGCCGGATATGCCGACGTGAAAAGGGCGCAAGACACGGGCATCCCAGACGATAAGATCATGCAAGTTGCCGGTTACGTGGAAATAGCCCAGGCAGTCAAGTCTGGTCGCGCCGATGCCGGGGGTGGTGAATATCTGGGCATTAAAGGCGCGATCCGCAACGACGATTCACTCGAGCTCGCCAACCCGTTCAAGCCAAATTATAAACCCGGCTATCCTGCGTTCGCATTCCCTCAAGGCGAGCAGGACACAGTCGATGCAATCAACGAGGTGATGAAGGATTATATCGGCTCTGATGAGATGATGTCATTAGTTGGCAAGTATGGATACGATAAGTCGCTTTTGCCGGATGGTAGCAAGACCGCCGATCTCTGCAAATCGTAAGGCTTAGTATCACCGTTCCTCCAGATCCTGATGCGTCTCCCCGGTCCCGGCCGGGGAGCGTCAAATTGGATAGAAACATGAACGAATTCTCTCTCAACTTCAGCGTTTTGGCGCTCGCCCATGGCCTCCTGATCACCGTTTTCATAACCATCGGGGCTTCTCTGGTGGCAGTTGTGCTCGGTCTTATCGCGGGTTTAATTCGGGTCTCCTCCCTTTGGCCGCTGCGATGGTTAGCCGTTGCCTATATCGAATTCTTTCGCGGAACTTCGCTGCTGGTGCAGGTCTACTTGTTGTTCTTTGTGCTGCCTTTCTTTGGCATTGCTCTTTCGCCGTGGGCAGTTGCCATCTTCGGCATTGGCATGAACTACTCTGCCTACCTCGCCGAGGTGGTGCGCGCCGCAATCCAGGCTGTCGACCGCGGCCAGTATGAAGCGAGTACCGCGCTCAACTTCCCGCGCCTCACCATGATGCGCCGCATCGTAGTGCCACAGGCGATCCGGAGCATGCTGCCGCCCTCGGGCAACCTGCTGATCGAGCTGCTTAAGTCGACCTCGCTCGTTTTCTTCATCACCATCACCGAGTTCACCACCGCCTCGAAGCTGGCAGCCGACGCCACCGGCAACTACCTGCTGTTCTTTGCGGTGGCGCTGTTCGGCTACTACCTCATCGCGCGCGCCCTGATCACTCCCCTCGTGCGGTGGCTGGAGCGCCGTCTCTCAAGTGGCTTCGTGCGGGAGGCGCTGGCATGAGCATATGGGACTGGTCCTACGTCTGGGAAGCGTTGCCGTATCTCTATCTCGGCGCAATCGTCACGGTTCAGGCCACGGTGCTGAGTTTCGCAATCGCGCTGGTGCTAGGCCTAATCATCGCGCTGATCCGCCAGTCGCCGAACCGCTACGTGTCTACAGCCATGACAGAGATTGTGGAGTCCATTCGCTCCACGCCTCTACTGCTGCAGGTGTTCTTCGTCTATTTCGTCGGACCCCAATTCGGCATACTCATTCCCGCCTGGACAGCGGGCATCGGCATGCTCGGCATCCACTACGCCGCATATTGCTCAGAGGTATATCGCGCCGGCATCCTGGCGGTTGAAGAAGGCCAGTGGGAGGCCTGCACGGCGCTCAATCTGTCGCGAATACGAACCTGGCGCACCATCATTCTGCCGCAGGCGATCCCTCCCATCGTGCCTGCCCTGGGCAACTACTTTGTCGGCATGTTTAAGGAAACCCCGATCCTAGCCGCCATCGCGATCCTGGAGATGTTGCAGCAGGCGAAGATTTTCGGCGCCAATAACTACCGCTACACCGAGGCCATCGTCATGGTCGGCTTCTTCTTTCTCGTGTTCAGTCTGGCCGCTTCTGCGATCGTGCAGTCGGTGAGCATCTGGCTCAACCGCCGCTATCGGCTGCAATAGGAGGTATGTCATGAACGAACCCAGAATCCACTTTGAAAACGCCGCAAAAAGTTATGGGACGCTGACCGTGCTGGACAATCCCGAGACTGCGTGCAACGAGAAAGTAATGAACGAACCCATGGTCCGCTTCGAAAACGTCACAAAGCGCTATGGCGCGCTGACCGTGCTCGACGAGCTCAATCTCGACATCGCCCGTAACGAGAAGGTTTGCATAATCGGTCCTTCGGGCTCTGGCAAGACCACGGTCCTGCGCATGCTCATGACGCTGGAACAAATCCAAGGAGGAGTGATTTGGGTCGATGGAGAGCCGCTCACGCACATGCAGAAGGATGGCCAGTTGGTCCCTGCGAGTGACCGGCATCTCAGGCGTGTCCGCAGCAAGATCGGCATGGTGTTCCAGCACTTCAATCTCTTTCCCCACATGACGGCGCTGCAAAACTGCATGGAGGCTCCGGTTTCCGTGCTCGGGCTGCCGAAGAAGCAGGCGGAGGAGCGCGCCGCCGAACTGCTCGACATGGTGGGGCTCAGCGACAAGAGGAATCACTTTCCGATCCAACTTTCCGGAGGACAGAAGCAGCGCGTGGCGATCGCTCGTGCGCTTGCGATGCGGCCCAAGGTGATGCTGTTCGACGAGGTGACTTCGGCGCTAGACCCAGAGCTGATCGGGGAGGTGCTCAACGTCATCCGCAAGCTCGGCGCCGAGCATGACCTCACCATGCTGATGGTCACACACCAGATGGGCTTCGCCAAGGAGTTTTCCGACCGGGTCTGTTTCTTCTACGGCGGCAAGATCGTCGAGCAGGGCCCGCCCGACCAGCTGTTGGGCAATCCGCAGAACGAGCGGACGCGTCAGTTCCTCAGTGCCGTGCTGGAGGCGAGATAGGTAGCGCCGCCTACCCCCTCTTGGTCGCCCGGGTGGTCAGGGAACACGAACATCAACGAAAGCGAATTATGCTGGCATCAGTCTGAGTCGCTGCCAGCTCATCTGTTGAGGCCATCGTCCTTGGGCTAACCCGCCCCACGCTCCGTTGGAACGTCGGTGAAGATACTGCAGCTAAAAGTGTCCGATTCTACTGAACTGAGCCCCTGGGAGTGGCCTGAAAGCCATTGGCGCGGGCGCGTCAACATAGTCAGAGCGGGCAAGGCACTGACGCCAAAGTGGCCCGACGGCAATCGTTGCGCCGTCGCTATCTCGTTCGACGTTGATCACGAGTCGAACGAATTGCGAAGGGGAGGGCGGTCCCTGGGTAGATTGTCATGGGGCCAGTACGGGAGCCGACGGGGGATGCCTCGGATTTTGGAGCTCCTCAGACGATTCGACGTTCCCGCGAGCTTCTTCGTTCCCGCCGTAATCGCCCAACTTTATCCAGACGAGCAACGCGCTATTGTCGGGTAGCCATCCGGTCAAGGCCGCCCGGATTGGCTTTTCGGTCTCGCAATCTCTGCGGTAAACCGATTATGCTGCTGACCAAAGCGACTGCCGCCATAATCGGAGACTACCCTCATGCATGAACGGAATGAAAATGCGAAGCGCGCCCGCGAAATCCTGAAGGCGTGCGGGATCGATATATGCACAGCCTTCGAGGCGCTGGATGGGCGGCAAATCGATGCGCTGCTCGCACATCTGGATCAGCATCGGTTCAACAAGTACGGCCCTATGAGCAAACTTCGCCAACCGCCGGGCAGCGTCAATTCGCGAGTGCGATCTTTTCACGGCCTGCTTCAGGGCCGCGCTGCACTCCGGCAGCCTCGAATCGCTGCATCAGCGGTTACTGAACTCAGGTCGGAGACTGAAGAGTAGCGTGGCGACCTGATCGCTTCTCTCAGCTAGCCGTCCGCAGTCGGTTAGTCCCATGTGGTCGGTGGGCCGCGGCGGGTGCGGTCTGTGTTAAGCTGCAGCGATGGAGATCGACACCGACAAAATCGATGATGGCGATCCTGGCACTGGCTGACCCTGCACAATGAACGGTGCGCCTGGAAGGGTTCTGTTGCAACCTTTTGATTACCAGCGCTGTGGCAAGGAGCCTTCGATCATTTCGGAGGGTTGCAATGTTCAAAGGCCGTCAGTTCGACCAATCCGTGATCCTGCTGTGCGTGCGCTGGTATCTCGCCTACAATCTGAGCCTGCGCGATCTTGAGGAGATGATGGCCGAGCGCGGCATCACGGTCGATCACACGACCATCCACCGCTGGGCCGTTCGTTTCTCGCCCTTGTTGCTCGAGCGTTTCAACCGGCGCAAGCGTGCCGTCACCGGCAAGTGGCATGTCGACGAGACCTACATCAAGGTCCGCGGCCAGTGGACGTATCTCTATCGCGCCATCGACACTGTCGGTGACACAGTCGAGTTTTGGTTCAGCGAGCAGCGCGACCTGCCTGCGGCCAAGCGCTTCTTCAGAAAGGCGCTTGAGCGTCATGGCCGACCGGATCGCGTCGTCATCCACGGGAGCCAGACCAACCACGAGGCGATCGTTTCCTGCGACATCACAAATCGCTTGCAGGATCGCTCCCGGCGCCGGCTGAAGCCGTTCCGCATCCGCCGGAGCCAGTATTTGAACAATCGGATCGAGCAGGACCATCGGCGTATCAAGCGCCGGGTCCGGCCGATGCTCGGCTTCAAATCGACGGCCACTGCCTGCACCATCCTTTCCGGCATCGAAATGATCCACATGATGCGCAAGCGACGGGCGAGGTACGCATTCGAAATCCTCGCCGCCTGATTGACCATCGCATCAGGCCTCTCTGCGCCCCTATTCAGCCGTTGCAACAAAACCTTCCCGGTTGGTCTGCCTGCGTGAAGCAAGAACACGGATTGGTCGAAATGGCGGCCTTTGAACATCTCAACTCTCCGAGGAACACCCGAGCCCGATGACCTGATTGCCAAAAACTTTGCAACCTCCTCGGCAAGTCGCCGGACGGTAGCGCCCATGTAGCGAACCCGACAAAAGTGTCGCGGCCATTCCAGCGGGCGCGCGTGTTTCACTCTTGTTAAGTAAGGAGCACCGCATTCGGCACGTGGCACGCCGATTGCAGGGATTATGACAGGAGCCGTCGCGACAACCGGTCGTAGCGGTCCCCTGTCCAATGCATGGAGGTCGAGCTATGCTGTCCAAGTTTGAAAATCAGTCCATAAACCAAGAGGTCGCTAGGCGCAATCTGCCGAACTCTCGGATAAAGCACTTCGCGCCGGCTAGTTACGCACAAGCCGGGGAAGATGTTATTGTTGAAGGAATCTTGGCTGCAAAACTCTGCAAGAGTGAAAGATCTTGGGACAGTGTGTTTTATGTCGATATCGGCGCTAATCACCCCATTTCTACCTCAAATACCTTTCTTATGTACCAACGGGGCGCGCGAGGTGTTCTGGTTGAACCCAATCCTGAATTGGAAGCGCTGATCAGGACTGCTCGCCCGGAAGACGTTCTCGTTCGATCCGTTGTCTTGCCCGCTCCGCAAGCGTCTGCGACGCTCTTCATCGGAAACGCCCATGAGCTTTCGTCGGTGGATAAAGCGCACGTTGAAAGTTTCGGGGACTTCGACGGTTTAGGAGGTATCCGAGAACATATCGAGGTGAGCGCGATCGGTATCAATGAACTACTGGCCCCTTATGCCAATAAGATCGATTTCTTATCGATCGATTGCGAAGGACTGGATCACGATCTCGTCAAGGCCATTGACTACGAGTGCATCAGACCTGCTGTCATCCAATGCGAGCCAAACGAGCATTATCTAAAGGGCAATAGGGATCGGATCATCAAAGTAATGGAATGTAGATCATACCGGCTTGCTGCAATGACTGACATCAACGTCGTGTTCGAGCGATTGGCTTGATGCAGCGGCCCAAATCAAACGCGTCATTGAACGCACCCCCAAGCCTCCCAGCGTCCGTCCTTGGGTGCCGCGTGGCAATCAGATGGAAGCGCATATTGCCGCATGTAGCGTAAGCGGCAGCTGAGGCCATTCAGCGCTGGGAATTCCGTGGCACGAGGACGTCGATACCGCTGTTTGGCCATGCCTTTGGATCGGCCACTCTCTTGTCGAGCCGGTGGCCTGCACTCCAGCGTCGGGTTGGGAGAAGGGTCGGGTCGAGAACCAGGTCAGGCTGGGCGCGAGCGCTTTTTCACGCCAAGGTCGCGCTTCAAGAACCTGGAGGAACTCAACGCCTTGCTGCTGGAGACGGCCTCAGTTCCATGTCCCGCGAGCGCAGGCCCTGTTGAGGTGCGGCCCGGCATGCAGCGAGGGGAAGAAGCAGCAGACCTCGGCAAAATCTG
Source organism: Mesorhizobium sp. M1A.F.Ca.IN.022.07.1.1 (assembly GCF_003997575.1). Taxonomy (NCBI): domain Bacteria; kingdom Pseudomonadati; phylum Pseudomonadota; class Alphaproteobacteria; order Hyphomicrobiales; family Phyllobacteriaceae; genus Mesorhizobium; species Mesorhizobium sp. M1A.F.Ca.IN.022.07.1.1. Next base: position 1,967 of record NZ_RZST01000212.1, on the reverse strand, counting down.
CACGGCACTCGCTTCCGGCGATTTGGGTTTTTGCGACGGGAATAATCGTCGAAGCCGACCGACGGGAGTTCTTCAATTCCACGCCTCTGAAGGGAGCAACAGAATGGGCTTCGACTACATCATCACCGGAGCCGGGCCTGCCGGCTGCGTGCTCGCGAACCGGCTTTCGGAAGATCCGGCCGTGCGCGTGTTGTTGCTGGAGGCTGGCGGCGGAGATTGGAACCCGCTGTTCCACATGCCGGCGGGCTTCGCCAAGATGACCAAGGGCGTGGCGAGTTGGGGCTGGGAAACCGTGCCGCAGAAGCACATGAAAGGCCGAGTGCTGCGCTATACGCAGGCGAAAGTGATCGGCGGAGGTTCCTCAATCAATGCACAGCTCTATACGCGCGGCAATGCAGCCGATTACGATCTCTGGGCGACAGACGACGGCTGCGAGGGCTGGAGCTATCGTGAAATCCTGCCCTATTTTAAGCGCGCTGAGGACAACCAGCGTTTTGCCGACGACTACCATTCCTATGGCGGGCCGCTCGGCGTCTCCATGCCAGTCTCGAATCTCCCGATCTGCGACGCGTATATCCGCGCCGGCCAGGAACTCGGCGTTCCCTACAACCACGACTTCAACGGTCGCCAGCAGGCCGGCGTCGGCTTCTATCAGCTTACGCAACGCAATCGCCGTCGCTCCTCCGCCTCAATGGCCTATCTGTCGCCGATCAAGGGTCGGAGAAACCTTTCGATCCGCACCGGCGCTCGCGTCGCCCGCATCGTGCTGGAAGGCACCCGCGCCGTGGGCGTGGAGGTGGTGACCGCGAAGGGCATCGAAGCGATCCGGGCGGAACGCGAAGTACTCGTCTCCTCCGGCGCCATAGGCTCGCCTAAGTTACTCCTGCAGTCGGGCATCGGCCCGATCGATCATCTTAAATCTGTCGGAGTTCAGGTGAAACACGACCTACCGGGGGTGGGCTCGAACATGCAGGACCATCTCGACCTGTTCGTCATTTGCGAATGCACCGGCGACCACACCTATGACAACGTGGCGAAGCTGCACCGCACCCTCTGGGCCGGTATCCAGTACGTACTCTTCCGCACTGGTCCGGTCGCCTCCTCGCTCTTCGAGACGGGCGGTTTTTGGTATGCGGACCCCGAGGCCCGCTCGCCCGACGTCCAGTTCCACCTCGGCCTCGGCTCCGGGATAGAGGCGGGAGTCGAGCGGCTGAAGAACGCCGGTGTGACGCTGAACTCCGCCTATCTGCATCCGCGCTCTCGCGGCACGGTTAGACTTTCTTCCGCCGATCCTTCGGCGGCCCCGCTGATCGACCCCAACTATTGGGAAGACCCGCACGATCGGAAAATGTCGATCGAGGGCCTGAAGATCGCCCGGGAGATCATGCAGCAGGCCGCCTTGGAACCTTTCGTGATGGCCGAGCGCCTGCCTGGACCAAAGGCCGTGACGGACGAAGACTTGTTCATTTACGGGTGCGCCAATGCCAAGACCGATCACCACCCGGTCGGCACGTGCAAGATGGGTTTCGATTCCATGGCCGTCGTCGGGTTCGATCTCAAGGTCCATGGGTTGGAGGGCTTACGCGTTTGCGACTCCTCAGTCATGCCGCGGGTGCCGTCCTGCAACACCAATGCTCCGACGATCATGGTGGGCGAGAAGGGATCCGACATAATACGCAATCGTGCTCCGCTTCCGCCGGCTCTTTTCGAGCATGAACGCAACGACGCGCGCCCCCGCGCACGCACCAACATTCAATAGGTGCACTCTCCGAATCCTCGCCGCCTGATTGACCATCGCATCAGGCCTCTCTGCGCCCCTATTCAGCCGTTGCAACAAAACCCTCTAAGCTCCCGTCAGCCCAGATGCCATGAACGAGAGGATATTTGTCGCCTACTTCATCCTGGGCGATCTCCATCACCCGGCGCTGCTCGTCAAAAGTGCAGGAGGCAACTTCGGTGGAATGGGC
>NZ_RZST01000211.1:0-10507 GCF_003997575.1 Mesorhizobium sp. M1A.F.Ca.IN.022.07.1.1 | reverse complement strand
CAGCCACTGTCAGGGCGATCGCGCCGGGCGTGCTCGGGCTGCCGCTCCTGCCGATGATGGCGCTGCATCTGCACCAGAAGGATGCCGAGCTCGATCCGGTGGCGGCACGGCTGGCAGAGATATTGCTGGAGGCGGCGCTGGATACGCTGCCGGAGGGAGCGCGTTTCGGCGAGGGCTTGCGAGCGGTCGCGTAGGTTCCAAGCCATTCTTCATCCTCGAGCGGAGCAAGGAGCGAAGCGACACGGCACAGACCCGTGAATGACGACGGGAGTGGCGCTGCCGACCCTTTCCCACAAAGGGCTCAGCGCTTCTTCGCCCGACCTGCGAAAGGATTCTCCGAGGTGCGCAGCGCCATGCGGATCGGCACGCCGGGCATGTCGAAAGCATCGCGCAGGCTGTTCGAGAGGTAGCGGACATAGGATTGCGGCATCGCGTCCGGGCGCGAGCAGGAGACGACGAAACCCGGCGGCCGGGTTTTTGCCTGCGTGACATATTTGATCTTCAGCCGGCGGCCGGCGACGGCGGGCGGCGGATGATGCGCCAGAATGCCTTCCAGCCAGCGGTTGAGCTTGCCGGTCGAGACGCGGCTGTTCCAGACCTTGTGCGTCTTGATGACGGCGTCCATCAGCCGATCGAGGCCGCGCCCGGTCTCGGCAGAGACCGTCACCGCCTGAATGCCGCGCACTTGGGGAAGCAACCGCTCGGTCTTTTCGCGCAGCTCGGCCAGAAGCTCCTGCGGGTTGTCGATCAGGTCCCATTTGTTGAAGGCGATCACCGGCGCGCGGCCCTCGCGAATGATCAGGTCGGCGATTTGCAGGTCCTGCTTCTCGAAGGGGATGGTGACGTCGAGCACGATGATGACGATCTCGGCGAAGCGGATAGCGCGCAGGCCATCCTGCACCGAAAGCTTCTCGAGCTTTTCCTGGACTTTGGACTTGCGCCGCATGCCGGCGGTGTCGAACAGCTTTATCCGGCGGCCGCGCCAGTCCCAGTCGACCGAGATGGAATCGCGGGTGATGCCGGCCTCGGGTCCGGTCAGCAGCCGCTCCTCGCCGATCAGCGCATTGATCAGCGTCGACTTGCCGGCATTGGGGCGGCCGACCACGGCTATGCGCAGCGGCTTGGTCTCGTCATAGGCCGGCTCGGCGTCGGGGTCGGCGATATCCTCGCCGATCAGCACCTCGCTCACGGCGATCTCATCGCCCGGCTGTTGCGCGTCCTCGCCGAAGGCGCGTTCCTCGCCGAGTGCCGCGATCACCGCATCGCGCAGATCGGGCATGCCTTGGCCATGCTCGGCCGAGACGGGGATCGGCTCGCCGAGGCCGAGTTCCCAGGCTTCCAGCATGCCGCCTTGCGCGCCTCGCGCTTCCGCCTTGTTGGCCACCAGCACCACCGGCTTGCCGGATTTGCGGACCACGTCGGCGAAGGTCCGGTCGTCGGGCATCAGGCCCGACTTGGCATCGACGGTGAAGAAGATCAGGTCGGCCTCGCGGATGGCGATCTCGGTCTGCTGGCGCATGCGGCCGGGCAGCGTCGAGGCCGCCGCATCCTCGAAGCCGGCGGTGTCGATGACGTCGAAGTGAAGATCGTAAAGCTTGGCGGCATGGACGCGACGATCGCGCGTCACGCCCGGCGTGTCGTCGACAAGCGCCAGCTTCTTTCCCACCAGCCGATTGAAAAGAGTCGATTTGCCGACATTAGGCCGGCCGATGATGGCGACTTTGAACGTCATCCGGGGTCACGAAGCGTTGCCCGACCCGCGGATCAGCTCGGACATCAACTGCGCCCGCTGGCGCGCATTGCGCGGGGCGCCGTCATCCGAAGCGATCTGGTCGAACAGTTTCAGCGCATCCGCCGACTTGCCTTCCTTCCAGGCGGCAAGGCCGAGCGCCTCACGCGCCGAGCTGCGCAGCGGATTGGTGTCGGCGGTGAGCGCCTCGACACGGCTGGAGACATCGGCAAACGAGCCGTGATCCACCAGCAGCAGCGCCGCTCTCAATCGCGCCATGTCGCGGATGCCTGCGGGAATGGCGCTGTCGGCCGCGACCGCATCGAAATCCTTGACGGCGGCGTCGACGTCTCCCTTGTCGGCCTTGACGGTCGCGGCCCGCATGCGGGCGAGCAGCGGATAGGCGCCATAGCCATCCTTTTCCAGCTGATCGAGAGCGGCGATCGCCTCGTCGTTCTTGCCGTCATTTGCGAGCTTGAGCGCCTGCGAGAAGGCATCGCCCGACCGGTTGGCGCGGGTCTCGTCCCAGTAGCGGTAGCCGACGAAGGCGGCAGTCGCCACCACGATCAGGATCGCGGCACCGAGCAGGGCCGGACCAAAGCGGTCCCACAGCGCCTGCGCCTGCTCGCGACGAATCTCTTCGTTGACTTCGCGGATAAAACTGTCGTCCGACATCAATCAAAAACCATTGCGGCCCCGGAACGGAGCGCTTCTTGAGCCCCGCGTTTTAGCGAAATTTCGTCGGCATGGAAGAGGGATCGCCGGAAAATCGGCGGAGGCTCCCAGTGCCCCACAGGCCTTGCCGGAACGCATCGATGCTACATTTGGGCGATAGACGGCTTTCCTACAGCCCCAAAGGTTGCCCAAAAGGTTGCCAGTGCCACGTTCGTTCCGCGTCCTTGCGTTCAGCCTCGCCTGGCTTGGCTCCGTTGGCACGGGGCTTGCCGATCCGCCGAAACCGATGGCGGCGAAACCAAAGCAGATCGTGCTTATCTCCTTCGACAGCGCACGCGAGATCTCGCAATGGGAGCGCAGCCGCGCCTGGCAAAGCGCACCGGCGCGCATTTCACGTATTTTCTGTCCTGCGTCTTCCTGCTCTCGCCGAAAACGCGCGCCGAGTACGTCGCGCCCGGCAAGGGTGCAGGCAAATCGAATATCGGCTTCGCCGCCTCGGAGCAGGATGTCGCGGACCGGCTGCAACAGATCCGGCTCGCGGCCGCCGAAGGTCACGACATCGGCAGTCATGCCTGCGGACATTTCGACGGCAAGGGCTGGAGCAAGGCCGACTGGCTGGCCGAGTTCTCAGCGTTCCGCCGCGTCCTCGAAAACGCCTATGCGATCAACGGCATTTCGCCCGAGCCCTCTGGCTGGCGTGAATTCGCCCGCCATGCCGTGATCGGTTTCCGCGCGCCGTACCTCTCGGCCGGCAGGGCCCTTTACGAAGCGCTGCCCGAGGCCGGCTTCCAATATGACGCAAGCGGTGTCTCGAACGGCCCTGCCCTGCCGCGCGCAAAGGACGGCACCACCCGCTTTGCATTGCCGCAGATTCCGGAGGGGCCGAAGTCGAAGCGGGTGGTGGCGATGGACTACAACCTCTATGTTCGCCATTCGGGCGGCTTCGAGAAGCCGTCGATGGCGGGCGTGTTCGCCGACCGCGCCTATCGGGCGTTTCGCGCAGCCTTCGATGCGCAATACAACGGCAAACGACTTCCGCTGGGGCTCGGCTTCCACTTCACGCAGATGAATGCCGGCGCCTACTGGAACGCGCTGGAGCGCGTTGCCGGTGAAGTCTGCGTCATGGAGCAGGTCGAATGCATCAGCTTCCGCGACTATATCGAGCGGCAGCGCTCCGGCGATGCACGGGTTGCCGTGGGCGGCTGAGCCGCCCACTTCCAATCTCTTGCCTGGGCGCAATTCCGGACGGAAAGGCGCTCCGCAATTGTTCCGAGTTCAGGCCGGATCCTCCGCGCTCTGCCGCGCGAGATAACGCTGGTCGATGTCTGGCAGCGGCTCGCCTTCCAGCGTCGCCTCGAAGGCGCGCAGGCGCTTGTGCACTGACTGCAGCTCGACGATGGTCGACCAGGAATTCAACAGGAACTGCAGCGAATTCGTCACCTTGCCGAAGGCGTTCGAAATCTGGTTCAGCGCACCGAAGGTGATCTTGTGCGCAACCAGCGAGGGCCCGAGGATCAGCAGCGAGAAGATGTTGTCGGCCTGCAGGTAGGTGTACCGGACGACGTTGAAATAGATGTAGTGGAAATAGAGCCTGAAGTAGTTGCGGCGCACATTGTCGAACAGTTCCGTCGTCGTCGCCGGCTGCGCCCGGTCGGGATGGTCTTCGCCGTAGACGAGTTCCTTGCGATAGGCGGCCTCGACGCGCTGGTTGCGGAACTGGAGGCCCGGCAGCTTGATGCCGGCGAGCATCACCGAGGCCGTGCCGAATATGCACCACCCCAGCGCGGCAACGACCAGGGGCTGCGGCACCGCGCCCAGGATCGGCAACTCGGTGATGTGCGCTTGCAGCTGGATCATCACCGGCAGGAAGGCGATGAGGGTCATGATCGACTGGACGAAGCTCGAGCCCAGGTCCTCCATGATCTGCGAGAAGCGCATCGTATCCTCCTGGATGCGCTGCGAAGCGCCCTCGATGTGGCGCAGCCGGCCCCAGTTCGCCATGAAGTAGTCGTTCATCGCCGTGCGCCAGCGGAAGATCCAGTGGCTGACGATAAAGGCGTTGACCACCTGCACGTTCATGCCGACCAGCGCCAGCCAGGAGAAGTCGGCCAACCCCTTGTAGAACTCGATGTCAGTCGATGGCGTCGTCCCCGACATCAGCCCCTGGACATAATCGAAGAAAGGTCCGTACCAGTTGTTGACGGCGACGCTGACCTGCACGTTGAAATAGATGAAGAAGAGAATGACGGCGGTCATCAGGATCGACCAGTTCTGCCACGGATGCGGAGCATACCAGCTCCAGAACGCGTAGAAGATCGCCACACAGGCCACGAAGTACATGTAGAACCACAAGAACGGCTTCGACCATAGAACCGCGATGCCGATGATGGGCGGCGCACCCGCAGCCGCTGGCGGCATGCCGAGGATGGCGCCCAGCTGTTCGCCGCCGAAGAACCAGAACAGGATCGCCGCAAGGCTCCAGAGGGCGGCCGAGGTGAAGAAAAGCTTCGGCTGCGGGAAGAAGGATACGAACACTGTGGCGGGTTTCCTCGGTCTGACCGCAAATCAGCGGCGTTGCTGTTCGGCGGGCATAAGGTCACACATTACTGGGAAAGAAAATGCCCGGCCCGGCGCCCGGCACCGAACAAGACCACAAATCATGGCGATTTTGGTGCAGCCGACCAGGCAACGACGCCGGAGACCAGCAGAGCGGCAGCCGCCATTGTCGAGGCGAGCACATAATTGCCCGAGGCCTGGGCGAGCAAGCCGGCGGCAATCGGACCGATGATCTGGCCGAGGCCGAAGGCGGCGGTCATCACCGCGAAGATGCGGCGCGGCGCCTGCGGCGCAAGCTGCCTTGCCGCCTGCAGGCCGAACGCGGTGATGGCGATGAACGTGCCGCCGAGCAATATGGCAGCCAGAAGCGGCCCGCTGAAACCTTTGACGACGACGCTGGCGATGACGCCGACCACTTCGACCAGGCAGCTCACGGCATAGGCCGTATAAAGCCCGATCCTGCCGGCGAGCTTTTGCCAGAACCAGGTCGAGGGGAAGCCGGCAAGACCGGCGATCATCCAGACCGAGGCCTCGAAGACACGTCCGCCGCCGTCCTGGCGAACGATGGCGACCAGAAAAGTGGCCGTCACCACATAGCCCAAGCCGAACAGCCCATAGGCAAGGATTATCTTCGTCAGCGATCTATCCTTCGGCAACGCCGGTTCAGGCCCATCGACGCCATTGGCGGGCGTGGCGGAGCCCGCGAGGATCGCGACGAGGAGCAGGCCGACAGCGGAAATTGCTCCCGACCATAGCCAGCCCGCGGGCCAGCCGGCATGGGCCGTGACGAGGATGGCCAGCAGCGCCGAGGACGCCGCAATGCCCAGGCCGACACCGCCGAAATGCAGCGCTTGCAGATCGCCGCGGCCTGCCTTTGCAAGATGGCTGAAGACGATCGACGACATGAAAACCATGACGAAGGCGCTGGCCAGGCCGGCGAGAAAACGAATGGCGAGGAAAGCGGCCATCGTCTCGTTCAGTCCCATCAGAGCCGCGAGCACGGCGCTCGCGGCAAGGCTTGCGAACATCAGCAGACGCTCGCGGCCATGCGCCCAGCCGCCGGCCGCGGCGAGCGCGCCAATGAGATAGCCGAGATAGTTAGCGGAAGCGATCCAGCCGGCGTCTGCCGGCGTCAGGTGCAACTCTTCCATCATGCCGGGCAGGATCGGCGTGTAGACGAAGCGGCCGATGCCCATGGCGACGGCGAGAGCCGTCATGCCGGCGAGGGCAAGGCGCAAGGGAGATGGCGAAGCGGCTTTCATTGCAGCGCAGCATAAATGTGTGCACGTGCGAAACAATGCGATTGCGTTGGGCCAGGCCGGCTTGGCCCGCCTTCAGCGGCAAGCCGTCTCGTACACCGTGCGGCCGGCCGTGAGCCGGAACGGCATATCGCCGAGCTCGCGCTCCGACATGGAGTCCAGCACCGGATGCGACAGAGGATCGACCGTCCAGCGGGCAATCTCGCCGTCGTCCTGCCAAGCCTGTCTTGGCTCAGCGCCGGAAAGCCCCTTCAGCAAAGAGAAAATCTTCATTGACCTGCCTCCAAGCCCGGTTTGCCTCGCTAGAATCCGCTTTTCTTCGGCACGTTTCAATTGAGATTTGAGACCAGCAAGTTTAGAAAAACTGGATGACGATCCTGAACCGTGTCCACCTCAATGGCTTGCGTGCCGTCGAAACCGTTGCCCGCGTTGGATCGCTTGCCGCGGCGGCTGCCGAACTCAATGTTTCGGTCAGCGCCGTCAGCCAGCAGATCAAGCGCACGGAAAAACAGCTGGGGCAGGCGCTGTTCGAGCGGACGTCCGGCGGACTCGTGACGACGGAATTTGGCGTCGTTTTCACGGCCCGGCTGAGCGCCGGGTTCCGCGAGCTTGCGCAAGCGGTGGCGTTGGCCGACGAGGCAACGGAATGCACCCTGGTGGTGTCGGTGGCGCCCGCCTTCGCCTCGAAATGGCTGTTGCCCAGGCTGTCGCGGCATTTTGCCCGCCATCCCAACGTGCTCTTGCGCATAGACGCTTCAGGCAGGCTCGCCGATCTCGACCATTCCGATATCGACATTGCGATTCGGATGGGCGACGGCGCTTGGCCGGGAGTAAACGCGGAACTGCTTTTGGCGCAGGAAGTGTTTCCGGTCTGCGTACCAGCGATCGCGGCCAAGCTGAACTCGATCGAGGACCTGGCGCGGACCTGCGCCATCACCGACGAGCGGGCAATGATCAGCTGGGATAGCTGGTTCAAGGCGGCCGGCGTCGAGCCGGTCACTTTCCAAAAAGGCGCGCGCTTCACCGATCCGATGCTCTGCCTGGAATCTGCAATCGCCGGCCATGGCGTGATGCTCGCCTGGCAATTGCTGACCGCCGATGCGCTGGCCGATGGCCGGCTGGTCGCCCCTTTCGGCGTGCGAGCTGAAAGCGGGCTCGGCTACTGGATGGTGACCTCGGCCACCAAAAGCGAAAGCCGAAAGGTGCGCGACTTCAAGGCCTGGGTCCGCGAGGAGATCGAAGCGACCAAGGCGCAGTTCCGGGCGCTCGACAGCGCCGCCTGAGCTCGTTTGAGCATGATCTTGTCCGAACGCCGCCATGCACTTTTCGCGATCATGCCTGGAGTCCCAGTCGATCGCGGTGGAAAGGCCGGGCGCAGCGGTCTATGTAAGGATCAGACCCCACAATCACGGCAGGCAGGATCATGACCACACATTCGCGCGGCGTCTCGGCAACCATCGACCCGGTGAAGCTCGACAGGCTGGCCGAAGTCGCCGTCAAGGTCGGGCTGCAGCTGCAGCCGGGACAGGACCTGGTGCTGACGTCCTCGATCGCGGCGCTGCCGCTGACCCGGCGCATCGTCGAGCATGCCTATAAGGCCGGCGCCGGGCTGGTGACGCCGATCTTCAACGACGACGAGATCACGCTGGCGCGTTTCCGCTATGGCGCCGACGCCGGCTTCGACCGCGCCGCCGGCTGGCTTTACGAAGGCATGGCGAAAGCCTTCGCCAACAATGCGGCGCGGCTTGCGGTGCGCGGCGAGGATCCGTCTCTCCTGTCGGCGCAGGACCCGGCCAAGGTGGCGCGGGCCAACAAGGCGAATTCGATGGCGTACCAGCCGGCGCTCGAAAAGATCACCGGTTTCGACATCAACTGGAACATCGTGGCATATCCGGATGTTGCCTGGGCTCGCCAAGTGTTCCCGGGCGAGCCCGACGATGTCGCGGTGGTGAGGCTCGCCGACGCGATCTTCTCGGCCTCGCGCGTCGATGTCGAGGATCCGATCGGCAACTGGAAGGCGCACAACGCGGCCTTGGCCGAGCGCACGAAATGGCTGAACGAGCACAATTTCCACGCGCTGCATTTCACCGGACCGCGCACCGACCTCACCGTCGGCCTGGCGGAAGGTCATGAATGGATGGGCGGCGCTTCGACGGCGAAGAACGGCATCACCTGCAATCCGAACATCCCGACCGAGGAAGTCTTCACCACGCCGCATGCGAGGCGCGTCGAAGGCCATGTCTCCTCGACCAAGCCGCTCTCCTACCAGGGTACGCTGATCGACGAGATCTCGGTGCGCTTCGAGGGCGGTCGGATCGTCGAGGCCAAGGCCTCGAAGGGCGAGGACGTTCTGAAGAAGGTGCTGGACACCGACGAGGGCGCGCGCCGGCTCGGCGAAGTGGCGCTGGTGCCGCATTCCTCGCCGATCTCGAAGAGCGGCCTGCTGTTCTTCAACACGCTGTTCGACGAGAACGCCGCCTGCCACATCGCGCTCGGACAGTGCTATTCTAAGTGCTTCGTCAACGGCGCCTCGCTCAGCCAGGACGAGATTGCCGAGCGCGGCGGCAACAAGAGTTTCATCCACATCGACTGGATGATCGGCTCGGACAAGATCGACATCGACGGCGTCGGCAAGGACGGCAGCCGCGTGCCGGTGATGCGCAAGGGCGAGTGGGCCTGAGAGACCCGACGCGGAGACAGCCTTGGACGTGGCGGTAAAGCGCGTCTACGAAGCGCCGGAGAGGAGCGATGGCCAGCGTGTGCTGGTAGACCGCGTCTGGCCGCGCGGCGTCTCCAAGAAGGACGCCGCGCTGGACCTTTGGCTGAAGAAGATCGCGCCGAGCACCGAACTGCGCAAATGGTTCGGGCATGATTTCGAACGATGGCCGGAGTTCCAGAAGCGGTACTGCGCCGAGCTGGACGGCAACGAGGAGGCTGTGGCGCAGCTGCGAGAACTGCTGCGCCACGGCAAGGTGACGCTGCTCTTCGGCGCGCATGACGAGGCGCATAACAATGCGGTGGCGTTGATGGGGTATTTGCGGAGGGAGTAACCTCTCTCTCGTCGTCATCCTCGGGCTTGACCCGAGGATCCATGCCGTGACTGTCACCGAAGGACGCAACGGAGCAGAACTCTTAAACCGCCACAACGCTTTAGCGTCGCGGCATGGAATCCTAGGGTCTGCGCGCGTCGCTTCGCTCGTTGCTCGCCCTAGGATGACGAGGGATAGTGTGCCGCGCCTGCCGAATCCTACTTCACCGCCTCTTCATAAACATCCGGCTTGAAACCAACCAAGATGCGGCCACCCACCTCCAGCACGGGCCGCTTGATGATAGTGGGCTTGGCGAGCATCAGCTTCTTCGCTTTCTTCTCGTCGAGCGCTTCCTTATCCTTCTCCGGCAGTTCGCGAAAAGTCGTGCTGCCCTTGTTGAGCAGTCTCTCCCAGCCGACCTTATCGACCCAGCCATTCAGCCTTTCCGCCTCGATCCCTTCGGCGCGATAGTCATGGAAGCGGTAGGGAAGGTCGCGGCTCTCCAGCCAGACGCGCGCCTTCTTGATCGTGTCGCAGGTGGTGATGCCGTACATGGTGATCGTCAATTCGGACCTCGGGCGGATGGATTGCGAATCTGGCCGAATCCTAGGCTTGCCTTGCCCGCTTTGCCAGCGTGACTACGTGAAGACGATTTGGCGCTCTCCATGGCGGCCGGAATATCATCTTGGCCGCCATGTCTGATTTTCAGATCCTGCAACGAAGATTCGGAATGCCAGACGCCGATCGGCTTCAATAGTAGAAGCGCTCTTCGCTGATCTTGCCGTTCTTGACCGTATAGAGGCCAACCTCATCCATTTTGACGCGTTCGCCGGTAGATTTGGGCGTCACGTCAAAGGTGAAGCGCAAGGCGAACTGGTCGCCATTGACGTAGGGGCCCTCGATCGAGCCGCCGTGAACCTCATGGTTCGCTTCCCACCATTCGCCCTTCTGCTTTACGGCGTCCCTGCCGCTGCAAACGGCCATGGGCCCTTCCATCGCCTCGTAGCTGACGATGTTATCGGCATTGTATTTCGCGGCAGCGCCGCGGTTGTCGCCCTGCTTGAGGAGTTCGGTGAAATGCTTGGCGACTTCGGCAGTGGTCATGATTTCCTCCCGGTTTGGACAGACCCGAGATAGGGAGCTCCCTCGTGACCTGCCATCGCCGAAGCGTCGGTAGCTGACAAATCGTGTCAGGATCGAATGCCGGTCTGCTAATAACACCCGCGCTGGATCGCCAGCCGGCGCACCAGCGCCAGCAC
>NZ_RZST01000210.1:0-10545 GCF_003997575.1 Mesorhizobium sp. M1A.F.Ca.IN.022.07.1.1 | reverse complement strand
CGGAAATGTCGAGCAGAAAGACGAGCGGCGCCGATACCTTGGCGAGAATGGTCATCGCCGGCGCAGCGCGGACTGCGACGCGCTCAGGATCCCTGAGCGCGATCTGCTTCGGCACGAGCTCGCCGACGATCAGCGAGGCGTAGGTGATGACCGCGACGACAATGCCGACGCCGATGGGGTCGGCGATGTTCTCGCGGATGCCGGTCGAGGCCAAGTATTGAGCCAGTCGCTCGCCGAGCGTGGCACCGGAAAAGGCGCCGGAAAGGACGCCGACCAGGGTGATTCCGATCTGCACCGAGGACAGAAACTTGCCGGGGTTGGAGCCGAGGGCCAGCGCGCGGCCGGCACCCCTGACATTGCGGTCGATCATCGCCTTGAGGCGGGCCGGGCGCGACGAGACGATAGCCAGCTCCGACATGGCCAAAAGGCCGTTCACCAGGATGAGGGCGGCCACAACGGCGATTTCGAGGTATAGCATGCGGCGTCAATAGCATTGCTGCGGCGCATTCGAAAATAGCGGGTTGGGCGTTTTTCGAATTGCGCGGTTTGCCGCTTCGAGAATGCCGGATGCGCTAGGGCAATTGCTTCAACACGCCAACCACCGCCATACCGTCGGTGAAATAGGGATCGCCGCCGCCGTTCCTGCCGTTTTTCGTCGCGCCGATCCCCGGGATCTCGTCGGTCGATATCAGCATGCCTGCGGTGCTGAGGTCGCCGATCAGCAAGTTGCGCTCGGCGTCGATGTCCGGGCCGATATGATGGGTGATGGCACCGGTGTCGTGGCTCAGGCCGACGCCGCGGTCGAAGCTGGCAGCGCCCAGCCAGAGCGGGCGGCCGTCGTCGCCGACGGTATTTGTCTGCCAGAAGCGGACGTGGTGGCGCCGGTCGGCGCTGTCGCCGACGGGCTTTTCGAAAGCGAGGTCCTGGGCGCGGCCTTCAAACAGCAGGCGGCTGATCGGCGCATCGGGATAGGGTCGGGAGAACAGGACGCTCTCGCCGATGTCGATCGCTGTCCTAAGCGTGACGGCGTCGGCCGTGTCCCAGCCGGCCACGGCAAAAGCGTGGACCACCTCCTTCTCGGTGCCGACAAGTCCAACATTGATAGGGTCGCCGGGAATGCCCTGCGGCGTATGCGTCACCATCTCGAAGCGCTGCGTGCGGAAGCCGTGCTCCCGCCAGGTCCAGAATTCCGGCGCGGCAAGGTAGGCAAAGCCAAGATAGAAAGCACAGAAAGCCGCCAGCCAGATCGCCGCGCGTCGCCTAAGGCTTCGCTCACCCACGAGAGACCACTCCCAAGCCTGTGCCCGGCCCACTCTATGCGGTGTTGGGCCGGTTGGGCAGTAGGCCGAAGGTCAGCGGCAGGCGCGGTAGCCGTTCCTGCGATTCTTGACGTCGAAGTGAAAGTGGTTGCGGTGGTCGTAATTGTAGCCCGGGCCGAGGACCGTGTTGAAATATTGGCAGCCGTCGGCGCGAACATTGTTGAGGAAGCCGCGGGTGCGGAACGCAAACAGGCCAGGCTTGCGAACGTCGATGTCGTTGCCATTGTTGAGCTCGATGCTCATGACGTCGAGCGCATTGCCCTTGCCGTGCTCCGACAAGACGCCCTCGCCGGCGATCTTGCGGCACGAATAGCTCGAGCCCTGGTGGATCGCCCTGACGCCGGAGAAATAGCGCCAGCGGGCTGACGGCACGAGCTCGTTCCTGGTCCAGGCGGCGAAGGTCGCGGCCATGTTGCAGGTCAGTGTCGCTGCCGGTTTCATCTCGACGCTGCCGATGGCTGAAACTTTCACCGGGAAGTCGATGCCGCACTGGCCTTCGTGGATAGGCTGGATGTCCTGGTAAACGACGCCAAGCCGTTTCAGTTCATTGCGGCAGTCGATCTCGCCGGCCGGCATCTGCTCGGGCGAAGACAAGGGCTCATCCATGCGCGGATAGGCTGCCTGGGTCAGGTAGGGATCGGACGGAACAAGCCTCTGCATGCCGGAATATTGCGGAGCCTCGGGCATGGCGGAGGTCTGGCTGCCGACGTCGACGGCCGGCTGCAGCGAAAAGACATCGCCGGTGGTGCAGGCCGAGACCGCTGTGATTGCGAGCCCCGTTGTCATTCTGACGGCAACGGAGCGCGCACGAGTGCTTAGTCGCGCCAAGGCGAGGCTGGCGCCAAATATTGCGGCCATCGAAAGGCATCCTGTCCCCGGATGGCACAAGTCTAGTCGGCAAGAGTAAAGGAAAGATCAGCGCCGGCATTCACGCCTGGGGCCGAATTGCGGCATCTGTTCTTCGCACCCACTCATTGGCAGAACGTTCCGCCATTTCGTCTCGGCTCGAGGTCGAAGTGGAAGTGCAGCGCGTGGTCCGGATCGCTGCCTGGGCCGAGCACCGTCTTGAACGGCCCGCAGGCGGCCTTGCGGATCGTGTTCAGGAAGTTTGCATCTTTTTCGGGCGGCACCGGGCCGACCTCGATCGTCCTGCCGTCGGAGAGTGTGAAGGACGCGATGTCCAGCGCATTGCCGAAGGCGTGCTCCGAAAGCTTTCCACCACCGTTGCGCGGGCGGCAAACAAAGGCGGAGGCCTGGCCGATCGATTTGAGATCGGCGCCAAATTCGGCCTTCGCGGCGGGTTGGATGACTTCGACGGCAAATCGTGCCGCAGCCTCCGCCATTTGGCAGTTGAGTTCGGCTCCGGCGCCTATACTGATCGATTTTCCTAATGTTTTCATGACGATGGGATAGGGAATGGAGCAGCCGATCTCGGCGTCGTGCTCGGCCTTGTGCTCCTCGAATTCGACGCCGAGCGTCTTGAGGCGCTCACGGCAGGCAACCTCCTCCGCCGGCATCTTGTCGGCTGGCAGCTCAGCGGAGCGCGGATCGGGCAGTATTTTGTTGTCGTGGGTATCAGCCGGCTTTTCAGGTGGCTTCGGTGCGGCAGCGGGCGGCTTCGGTTCCGCGATGTCGGGTCGTTGCGTCGGAATCGGCACCGCAGACGGCGCCTCAGGTTCGCCTTCCGTGTCGGTTGACGGCTCGGTGGCCGAAGGCTCGGGATGCTGCCGCTTTCCCTCACGAGACTTTTCCTGATTGATCGGGTCAGATGCGTCAGCGTCCTTTGGACCGGCAGCCTTCTGCTCTTCCAGCGTTGCGGTGCCGGCCTTTTGCGCTTCCGCGGGCCGTGGTTCTGGCACCAGAGCATCGGCGGGCAAGATCGGCTGGTCCTGCGTTTGCTGTTGCGCCAGCTTTGGCGCGACGTGCTGCTTGCCGCGCGGTCTCACGCGGTGCTTGCTCCTCGGCCGCAGTGGTTGATCCGCCCGCTGCGTCAACGGCTGCTCCATGCGCGGTGTCAGCGGCTGCCTGTGACGATGCTTGGCATCGGCCGACGTGGCCAGCAAAATCCCCGCCGCCAAAGGCAGCGCCAGTCTGCAAAATCCGCAAAAGCTCAGCCTCGCCATCGGCCGGAAACGGGCACGGCATCGCAAGGTTGCCTTGGACGCTGCGGCGCTGCGATCAAAATCGGTTACCGGTTCGTTACGCGCCGATCGCCTCCAGGCCTTCCTCCAGCCAATCGGCGAGCTGCGGCAGTCCGAGCAGGTACTTTGCGGTGCGCTTGTTGGCGCGCTCGCGCGCGGCCGCCACCGCGTCGACCCATTCGGAAGCTTCGTAGTCGCCGCGGCCCACCCAGGCCAACGCTACGAGCTCGGCCGCTTCATCGACATTGAGGTCGTTGATAAGCTCGCGGAATTCCTCCTCGGTGAGGTCTTCCGATGCCTCCTCGACAAGGCCGTCGTGATGATGATTGTCGTGCCTGTCGCCATCGAACTCGACCTCGTGCTCGGCGCCGTCGTCGTAGTCCTCGTTGACGGCTGCGCTCAGCGCCTTGGCCTTCAGGATGAACAGGCGCACGGTATCCGGGTCGATGGAAAGCTCCCATTCCTTCTCGAGGCGCTGCTGCACTGGCCTTTCTCCTCGTCGTGCGCTGGACTGATGATAGCGGATTTGCGGCCCGCGTCACATCCGTTCGCAGAGGCGATGCGCTCCCCGACCTCCAAATAGTTTGGCTTTTGACAGGTTTTCGGGATGAAACCGCATCGAAGCGGCGTTAATCTGCCGTTGTCACGCTCAAGGAGGCTCCGATGCGCAGACGTTTGCTTGTTCAGGTCTTGGCTGCTGCCGTTAGCCTGCCGCTGTTCGCGGCGCCTGCATTCACCGCCGGCGAGGGCGGTGGCGGTGACAGCCAGACTACCACTCAATGCAAGAAGGGTCAGGTCTGGGACAAGAAAAAGAAGAAATGCGTCGTGCCGCAGTACGGCATGCTGGATGACGACAGCATCTACGAGGCAGGCCACGATCTGGCGATGGCCGGGCGCTACGACGAGGCGATCTCGGTGCTGACGCTCGCCGCCAACAAGCAGGATCCGCGCATTCTCAACTATCTCGGCTATTCGCATCGCCATTCCGGCCGTGTCACGGTCGGCCTCGGCTATTACGAGGAAGCGCTGCGCATCGACCCCGACTACACGCTGGTGCGCGAATATCTCGGCGAGGCCCATCTGCAAATCGGCGATCTTGCCGGCGCGCAGGAGCAGCTCAAGGAAATCGAGAAGCGGACCGGCAAAGGCTCGCGCGAATACGGCATGTTGTCAGAACAGATCGAGCGTTTCCTGAGGAGCTGATTCTTCTCAGATGCTTTTCGAGGCCGGCTGCGAGCAATCGCAGCCGGTTTTTTGCAGCCGGCATTGCGGATTTAGCGCCGGATGGCCTTGCGAAAGCGGTGGTGATTTTACTGAACTTCATTTTTGAGCGTGAAAATCGCGCGGAGATCGCTATATTCAGGGAAATTGTGGTGAAACGGTTCCGTTAGCCCGAGGCTGCCGGACCGTTTTCTTTTTGTACCCAACGACAAGGCTATTCCCGAAAAGCGGGGGTAGTGGCAGGAAAGGTCAGGCATCATGATCAAGGTCCCGATGACAGGCGAGGGGTTCGCGTCATTGAAGGAAGAACTGCGCTGGCGCCAGCAGGAAGAGCGTCCACGCATCATCGAGGCGATCTCCGAAGCGCGCTCGCATGGCGACCTGTCCGAAAATGCCGAGTACCACGCGGCTAAAGAGTCGCAGAGCCACAATGAGGGCCGTATCAACGAGCTCGAGGACTTGATCGCGCGCGCCGAGGTGATCGATGTCTCGAAGCTCAGCGGCGACAAGGTGAAGTTCGGCGCCACGGTCGTGCTGGTCGACGAGGACACCGAGGAAAAGAAGACCTATCAAATCGTCGGCGACCAGGAAGCGGACGTGAAGTCCGGCCGTATCTCGATCTCCTCGCCGATCGCGCGCGCGTTGATCGGCAAAGAAGTCGGCGATGCCATCGAGGTCAACGCCCCGGGCGGCGCACGGGGTTACGAGATCGTCCAGGTGCAATTTATTTGAGGGCTAGACTGGCGTTTCCGATCTAAGCACCAGCAGCCGCTCTGCTTCAGCCATAACTTCGGCCGGCGTGACTTTGCCGCCGGCGGGCGCCAGCAGTGTCGATGAAAACGGCCCGCGCGGGCCGGTCAGGCCGGGCTCCGTCGCCAGGAATATGGCGACGGTCGGCAGGCCGAAAGCGCTGGCGAGATGGGTGAGGCCGGTGTCGGCGCCGATGACGAGCGTCGACCGGCCGAGGATCGCAGCGACATCCGCTAGCGGCGATTTCGGAACCAGCACCGTTTCCGGCACGGCGCCGGCGATCGCCTCGGCAACACGCTTCTCCGCTTCGTTCGACCAGGTGACGATCAGTGTAAATTGCTGCGACACCAGTCGGCGCGCAGTCTCGACCCAGTCTTCGACCGGCCATTTCTTGTCTTCGCGGCTGGTGCCGTGCAGCAGGAAAGCCGTTTTGCCTTCGACGCCGGAAAGTCCGCCTGCCGGCGGCACTATGCCGGAGTTGAGCGTCGAGAGGTCCGGCTGATACCCCAGCGCCAGGCCGAACAGGCGTCTGGTGCGCTCGATGGCGTGCAACTCGCGCCGCACGGCGTATTTGCGCTCGTAGAGCAGCGTCGCCGAGGGCTCGCGGGCGCTGGAGCGGTCGAAGCCGGCGATCGGCGCGCCGGATTGCTTGGCGACCACGGCCGATTTCAACAGCCCCTGTGCATCGATAACCAGGTCGTAGCGGCGCGAGCGAAGCGCACGTCTCAGGCCGGCCATCTCGCGCCATGTGCCGCGGTCGAACGGCTTCTTGCGCCAGCGCCGGAGCGCCACCTTGTGGATGGTTCCGATCGCCGGATGCAAGGCGACGACGGCGGCAAAGGCCTCTTCCACGCACCAGTCGAAGCTTATGTCCGGGCGATTGCGGAGCGCGTCCTCGACGGCCGGGAAGGTGTGGATGACATCGCCCATCGATGATGTCTTGACGATCAGAACCCTCATGCGGCCGCAGGAATTTCAAGCAACCGGTCGGCGGCGGCGGCGACCCGCGCGACATCGAGCGTCTTAAGGCAGTTGAGATGGCCGAGCGGGCAGACCTTGCTGTGGCAGGGCGAGCAGGAGAGGTGCAGCCAGATCAGTTCCGAACGATCGGTCAGCGGCGGCGTGTTTTCGGGCGAGGTCGAGCCATAGACGGCGACGATTGGCGTGTCGACGGCGGCGGCCACATGCATAAGCCCGCTGTCGTTCGAGACGGCTAGCTTCGCCGCGGCGACCAGGTCGATGGCATCCTCCAGCTTCGTCCGGCCGGCAAGGTCGACGGCGCCCGGCGCAAGCCTCGCGATCTCGCCGGTGACCTCAGCGTCGTTCTTCGAGCCGAGCAAGGCGACGCCCAGGCCTTTTGCCATCATCCCGCGGGCTAGCTCGGCATAGTATTCGCTCGGCCAGCGCTTTGCCGGGCCGAACTCGGCGCCCGGCAACAGGGCGACGAATTCTTTTGCGCTGAGCCCGAACCGCGCCAGCAGATCGGCCTGATTGGTGAGATCGACGGTGAGCTTCGGCGGGCGAAAAGTGCCGCCGCGCGCCAGGCCGAAATAGGCCTGAGCCGTGCGCCGCTTCACCGCATCGGGCAGCGGGACGATGTCGGTCAGCAGGCCGTAGCGCATTTCCCTCAGATGGCCGACGCGGCGCGGAATTCGGGCGAAGAACGGGATCAGCGCCGATTTCCAGCTCCCCGGCAGCACATAGGCCATGTCGTAGCGGCCGCGCAGCAGGCGGCCGAAGCGCCTGCGGCTGCGGAATTCGAGCGTGCCGGGCATCAGTGGAAAGTCGATCTGGGAGCGTATTTCGGGCATGCGCTTGACCAGGGGCGCTGCCCAAGACGGCGCGAGCACGTCGATCGCGGCATTCGGATGCTTTTCCTTCAGCGCCGTAAACAGGCACTGGGCCATGACCATGTCGCCCACCCAGCGTGGGCCGATCACGAGGATCGTTGGGCTTTCAGCCATTGGACATAGTCTCTGACGCCGGTTTCGACGGTGCGGAATTGGCCATTGTAGCCGGCCGCGCGTAAGCGGGACATATCCGCCTCGGTAAAACTCTGGTAGCTGCCCTTCAGGTGTTCGGGGAAGGGAATGAACTCGATCTCACCCTTGCCGAGCGTGTCGATCACCGTCTCGGCGATGGCGCGGAACGGCTGGGCGCGGCCGGTGCCGCAATTGAAGATGCCGCTTGAGCCGCGCTTCCATAGCCATAGATTGACGTCGGCGACGTCGCCGACATGGATGAAGTCGCGGCTCTGCTCGCCGGGGCCGAACCCGCCATAGGCGCCGAACAGCTTCGGGTTCTGGCCCTGCTCGACCTGGTTGAACAAATGGAAGGCGACCGAGGCCATGGCGCCCTTATGCGCCTCGCGCGGCCCGTAGACGTTGAAATAGCGCAGGCCGGCCACCTGCGAGTGATCGGTGTCGAAGACATTGCGGCGGACATAGTCGTCGAACAGCTTCTTAGAATAGGCGTAGACGTTGAGTGGCCGTTCGAATTCGGGCTCTTCGCGAAACTCGCTGCCGCCGCCATAGACCGAAGCCGAGGAGGCATAGAGGAAGGGCACCCGCAGCGCCAGGCAGGCGTGCAGCAGGCGCTTCGAATAAGCGTAGTTCACGTCCATCATGAACTTGCCGTCCCATTCGGTGGTGGTCGAGCAGGCGCCCTGATGGAAGACGGTATCGATGCGGCCCAGCCCGCCATCCTCGAGCCGGGCCGGAAGCTCGTCCTTGTCGAGATAATCGGCAATGCGGAGATCGGCCAGATTGGCGATCTTGTGGCCGTCGGTCAGATCGTCGACGACCAAGATATCGTCATGGCCTTCGGCATTCAGCGCGGCGACGATGTTGGAGCCGATCATGCCGGCGCCGCCCGTGACAATGATCATCCTGGTGAGCCTTGTTTCGTTGCCGATTCCGGCCCTTATAGGTGAGGCGCGAGCGAGTGTCGATAAAAGGTCGCCGGTTGCGGAGCATCGGCTACGACGAATGTAGGGATGGATCGGCAGAACGGCTCGCGAGATAAGCTCTGGCGCGCCGAACGGTGCGTCTTCGATCGAAGCAAGCTATGGTGCCATTGAGGGCTGTGGCATGAGCCGTCGGTGTGCGTTCTTGCCGTTGGTATGGAGCCATGACATCCGATTTAAAGCCAGGCCTTCACCACGTTCAAACCCTGCGGGTCGACGACTCCCTGACGGTTCCGGCCATGACAGCGGCCTTTGCGGGTTTCGGCGACATGCCACCGGTTTTCGCCACCGCCTTCATGGTCGGCTTCATCGAATGGGCATGCGTCGAGGCATTGCGTCCGTTCCTGAGCAGCCATGAGAGAACCGTCGGCACCCATGTCGACGTCAGCCATGTCGCCGCGACGCCCGTCGGCATGACCGTCACCGCCGATGTCGAGCTTGTCGCGGTGCAGGGGCGAAAGCTGCGCTTCAAGGTATCGTGCAGCGACGAGAATGGATTGATCGGCGAAGGTTTCCACGAGCGCGCGGTCGTCGACCATGACAAGTTCATGGCGCGTGTTCTTGCCAAATCAGGGCAGACCGGTTCGTCGCCACAGTGAGGCCGCAAAGCTCCCGCTTCAGTCGGCTCCTATCGTGAGGGATCAAGATGCCGTCGACCGAACTGCTTATCGCCTTTTTCGTCACCACGGCTATCTTCGCCTACATTCCCGGACCGGCCATGCTCTATGCCGCCGCGCAGACCATGGCGCGCGGGCGTTGGTCGGGGCTGACGGCGGCGCTCGGCATCCATCTCGGCGGCTATGTCCATGTCCTTGCCGCCGCAACCGGACTGTCGGTGTTGTTCCACGCCGTGCCGCCGCTTTACATGGCGGTCAAACTTGTCGGCGCGCTGTACCTGATCTGGCTCGGTGTTTCGCTGTTCCGCGCCAAGATCCAGGGAAACGGAACGCTTCCTGCCATCGAGCGAAAATCGGCGCGTCGCGCCTTTTTCGAAAGCATCACGGTCGAGGTGCTCAATCCCAAGACAGCAATCTTCTTCATGGCTTTCCTGCCGCAGTTCATCGATGCCTCGGCGACCTTGCCGGTTTGGCTGCAGTTCGTGGTGCTGGGAACCGTCGTCAACCTGATGTTCTCGTCGGCCGACATCGTTTGCGTCTTTCTCGCCGGCGCGATGATTGCGCGCCTGCGGCGCTCCGGTCGCGCGCAGCGCCTTATGCAGCGCGCAGGTGGCGCCGTGCTTGTCGGTCTCGGCGTCCATGTCGCCTTGCAGAAGAGCTGATCCGTCCGGCGCCTTGGCCGTGCGCATACGGCCGCCGTTGCGCTGGCCCCGATTGCGGTATATCGGCATCGCGAAGAATGAAGAGCGCCGGTTTTCCGGCGCTGCAACCCCGATCAAGAACCGTCGTTTTCGGCGCGTGCCAGTGAGATGATCAAGCACCATCTGCCTTCCCCGGAGCCCTTGCATCGCACCATCGCCCACTTCGGCGAGGTCACGGTGCTGGTGGTCGGCGATTTCATCCTCGATCGTTTCGTCAACGGCGTCATCGAGCGGATCTCGCCTGAAGCGCCGATCCCGGTGCTGTATGGGCGGGGCGAGGTGGTGGCCCTGGGCGGCGCCGGCAATGTCGTTTCCAACATCGTTTCACTGGGCGGCGCCGCGATCCCGGTGTCCGTCATCGGCGCCGACCAGGCCGGCGACAATCTCATGCGCATGCTCGGCGATCTTGGCGCCGATACGGACGGCCTTGCACAGCGGCAGGACCGCATGACCTCGTCGAAGAGCCGCTTCAGCGCGCTTAACCAGCAGGTGCTGCGTTTCGACGAGGAGGAAATCAAACCGTTGTCCAGTGGCGAGCGGACGACGCTTGTCGAGCATTTCCAGGCTGCCCTTGCGCGTGCCGATATCGTCATCCTGTCCGACTACGGCAAGGGCATCCTGCTCGACGGCGTGGCGGCCGAACTGATCGCGATCTGCCGCGATGCCGGAAAACCGGTGCTGATCGACCCGAAGGGCCGCGACTATGCGCGCTATGCCGGGGCGACGGCGGTCACGCCCAACTGCAAGGAACTCGGCGAGGCGGTCGGACGCCCGGTCTTCGGCGATGACGAGATCGTCGCTGCGGCACGCGACCTGATTGCCGCGCATGAC